>DATFVD010000481.1:0-19013 GCA_035260505.1 Terriglobales bacterium | reverse complement strand
CGGCGAAATCTTATTCCCGCCCATCGGGATCATCGACATCGATTCCGTCCCGCCCGCCACTATCACTTCGGCGCCGCCGGACATGATGCGCTCCGCCGCCATGGCAATCGCCTGCAAGCCGGACGAGCAGAATCGATTGATCGTCACCGCCGAAACCTCAACCGGCAGCCCCGCGCGCAGCGAAGCGATGCGAGCCACGTTCATCCCCTGCTCGGCCTCGGGCATGGCGCAGCCGAGGATGACGTCTTCAATTTCCTTGGGATCAAGCTGCGGCACGCGATCCAGCGCACCCTTGATAGCAACGGCAGCCAGTTCATCCGGACGCGTAGCCCGTAGCGTCCCTTTGAACGCGCGGCCTACCGGAGTGCGGACGGAGGAGACTACAACGACTTCACGCATGGGTTAATTTTACTCGCGGAGGTGTTTGTGTGGGGACGGGCGTCTCGCCCGTCCAGGCCGAGCGCTGCTCGGCAGTTCCTACGAAGGCCGGTGAACGCCCGGTCCTTTGATTTGACTTGAAGCGGCGCGGCTTGAGGTATTTCATTTATGAGCCCTACCCGCTCCCCTTCTTCAACTGCAGCTTCCAACCCAGCACCCGCGCCCTGTTCCCTTCCGCCTCGGCCTCTGGAACCATTCCCTTCTTCTGATACAGAATGGAGAGGCTGGTATGCGCCAGAATGTCGTCGGGATCGATATCCGAGATTTGTTGGGCAACTTCGATGGCTTCGTCGAAGCGGTTGAGGTCCTGCAGCGCCCGGCTCAGTCCATGCAGCGCGTCGGTGAACTTCGGATCCGCCGCCACCGCCTGCCGGTACTCTTCGACCGCTTGCTCGTGGTGGCCTTCAAGAACCAGATCAAGCGCGGAATAGTAGTGATGTTCGGCCAGTTGGCGGGCGGTTTCGGAGCTGGCCGGATCGTCAGGCATAGGGAAGGACTCAGGTGATTCTAGCAAGAGCAACGTTGGCGCGTGCGCTATGGGCAAGGCCGAGCTGCGCTCGGCTTGGACAGCCGAGGGCGGCTGTCCCTACGCGTTCTCCGGCTTCCAGCGCAGAACCGGTTTGCGCGCGGCGGCGGTTTCGTCCAGACGGGAAATGCGCGTGTTGTGGGGGGCGTCGAGCACGAACTGCGGATCTTCTTCCACCTCTTCCGCGATCGACTTCATGGCTTCGATGAACAGATCCAGTTCTTCTTTCGGCTCGCTCTCGGTCGGCTCAATCATCAGCGCGCCCGCAACGATCAGCGGAAACGCCGTCGTGTACGGATGGAATCCGTAATCGATAAGCCGTTTCGCGAGGTCCATCGTCTTCACGCCTTTTTTCGATTGCACCTTGTCGCTGAAGACGACTTCATGCATCGACGGCGTCGAGTAGGGCAGATCGTAGACGCCCTCGAGTCCCTTGCGGATGTAGTTCGCGTTGAGGACTGCGTCTTCTGTCGTCTGGCGCAGGCCGTCCGGTCCGTTGGCGAAGATGTAGGCGAGGGCGCGGATGAACATGCCGAAATTCCCATAGAACGCGCGCACGCGTCCGACCGATTGCGGACGGTTATATTCGAAACCCAACGTACCATCCGCCTTGGTGATGACGACCGGCGTAGGCAGGAACGGAGCAAGAATTTTCTTTACCGCCACCGGCCCCGATCCCGGACCGCCTCCGCCATGCGGCGTCGAAAAAGTTTTATGCAAGTTCAGATGCATGACATCAACGCCAAAGTCCCCAGGCCGGGTTTTCGCGACGAGCGCGTTCATGTTGGCGCCGTCCATGTAGAGGAGGCCGCCCTTGTCGTGCATGAGGTCGGCAATCTTGTGAATCTCCTGCTCGAAAACGCCCAGCGTATTCGGATTGGTGACCATCAGTGCCGCGACGTCTTCATTCATCTGCGCCGCCAGCGCCGCCACGTCCACCATGCCGCGGTCGTTCGATTTCAAATTCTCGACCGCGTAACCGACCGTTGCCGCCGTTGCGGGATTGGTGCCATGCGCCGAGTCGGGTATCAGAATCTTCTTGCGCGCGTTTCCTTTCGACTCGTGATACGCGCGCACCATCAGCAATCCGGTGAGTTCGCCGTGCGCGCCAGCGGCCGGTTGCAGCGTGATCGCGTCCATGCCGGTAATTTCAAGCAGGCAGTCGCTCAACGTCTGCATGATGCGCAAAGCGCCTTGCGAAATCTTTTCCGCCTGATATGGGTGTCCGTTGGCAAGACCTTCGACGCGTGCCACAAATTCATTGACTCGCGGGTTGTACTTCATAGTGCAAGAGCCCAGCGGATACATTCCCAGATCGATGGCGTAATTCCACGTCGAGAGCCGCGTGAAGTGACGGATGATTTCGATCTCGCTGACCTCGGGCATGTCGCCGAGATCCTTGCGCTCCTGCTTGCCCAGCAACTTCGCCGTGTCAACCTCCGGAACATCGAGCGGCGGCAGCTTCCATGCTGCCTTGCCGGGCGACGACTTCTCAAAAATCAATCCTTCGTTCTGATTAACGTGACGCGTCGCTTTGCGAGTCATGTGCTTCGTCGTCATCGCGCCACCTCTTCCGGCTCGGCGTCTTTGCTAAGCACAGAGCGTTCGCTCTCGGCGACGAGGCCGACCGCGGTATCGATCATCGAACGCGTGGTCAATTCCGTGCAGCACCACAGGGCCGCATGACCAAGCTCAGGGTAAAACTTCTTCAGAGGAAGTCCGCCCACGATTTTGTGTCCCAACAAACGCGAGTTGATGGCATAAGGATCTTCGCTGGTCTCGACCACGAACTCGTTGAAACGAGGCCCACCCGCAAACAGCACTTTGGCATGTTTGCTGAACTGATCGGCTGCGTAAGCTGCCTTCGCCAGGTTCTGTTTCGCCAGTTCGCGCAAACCGACCTTGCCGTATACGGTCATGAAAATGTTGACCATTAGCGCGACCAGCGCCTGGTTGGTGCAAATATTCGACGTCGCTTTCTCGCGCCGGATATGCTGCTCGCGAGTTGCCAGCGTTAGCACGAATCCGCGCTTGCCGCTCTTGTCGACTGTCTGACCCGCCAAACGTCCTGGCATCTGCCTTACGAATTTTTCTTTGGTGGCCAGCACGCCGCAGTAAGGACCACCGAATCCAAGCGGCACTCCGAACGACTGCGCTTCCATGGCCACGATGTCGGCGGCGCGGGGCGGCTCGATGATGCCAAGCGAGACCGCTTCGGCAATCGAGACAATCAGCAACGCTCCGCGTTTGTGGGCAATCTCGGCAATGGCCTCAACGTCTTCAATCGTCCCAAAGAAATTCGGCGACTGAATCAGGACGCACGCGGTGTCGTCGCTTACCGCGTTCTCCAATTCCTTGAGATCGATTTGTCCGGAGCTCGCGAACGATACCGTCTTCAGCGGAATCGCCTGGTGCGTCGCGTAGGTGTTGAGCACCTCGCGATACTCGGGATGCAGGTTGCGCGCGATTACCGCCGAGTGCCGCCCCGTAATGCGGACCGCCATCATCACGGCCTCGGCCGCTGCCGTCGAGCCGTCATACATCGAGGCATTCGCCAGGTCCATGCCGGTGAGTTCCGAGATCATCGTCTGGAACTCGAAGATGGCCTGCAGCGTGCCCTGCGCAAACTCTGCCTGGTACGGTGTGTAGGAGGTCAGGAATTCGCCACGTTGCACGAGCGCGTCAATGACCACCGGCCGGTAATGGAAGTAGGCTCCGGCTCCGAGAAAACTGGTGTAGCCTTCGCCGTTTTCTTTCGCCCGCTGCTTGAACCAGTCGACAATTTCCGACTCCGCCATTTGGCGAGGGACGTCGAGGTCGCGCGTCAGGCGATACTCGGCCGGAATCGGCGAAAAAAGATCATCCACGGAGCGGATTCCAATCGCCTTCAGCATGGCGACGCGATCCGTGGGAGATTTAGGCAGATATCTCATAGGAACTTTCTTTAGATGTAATCACCGGTGGAAACGACTGCAGAGGTCAGAGGTCAGATTGCAGGGGTGAAAGCCTTGGCCTTCGGCAGTCATCGATGGGGCCCAGGTTTTCAATTCTGCAATCTGACCTCTGACCTCTGCAATATCTTTCAGTGTCCGCCTTCTTCGCTAACAAATTTCTCATAGTCCGCCGCCGAAAGCAGCGCATTCATCTCCGCCGGGGCCTTCACCTTGATCTTGACCATCCAGGCCCCGTACGCATCTTTGTTCACCTTCTCCGGGGAGGTGGCCAGATCTTCATTCACGGCAGTGACCGTCCCAGATGCCGGAGCGTTCAAATCAGAGACGGCTTTTACCGACTCTACCGTGCCAAAGGGCTTCCCCGCCGTGACCTCCGTCCCTACCTTGGGCAGTTCCACGAACACGATGTCGCCGAGCGAATCCTGGGCGTAGTGCGTAATGCCGATCGTGCCATCGGCTGTAATCCACTCATGTTCCTTCGTATATTTGCGGTCGGTCGGGTAAGGCATATCAGTTCTTGGCTCCTGGCTTTTAGCTCTTTGGCTCTTAGCTTGTAGCAACTCTTCGCGGTTAAGCTTTCCCCTGTGTTCCCCTGTGCCCTCTGTTAAGTTTTTTTCGGACGCTTATAAAACGGCGTCGGTATCACTTGTGCTTTTACGCCCTGTCCGCGGATTTCAACTTTTACCGTAGTTCCAATCGCAGACTGAGCAGGCGGGACATACGCTAACGCAATATTCTTCTTCAAGAACGGGGCTGGAGAACCGCTGGTGACGTAGCCAATCTCGCGCCCTCCCTCGTCCAGAATTCTGTATTCATCGCGAGCGATTCCTCGATCGACCATCTCGAGCCCGACCAGCGTTTTCTTCACGCCTTCAGTTTTCGCCTTGTCCAGTGCGGCGCGCCCTATAAACTCCGGCTTCTCCATCTTGCAGAAACGATCCAGTCCCGCTTCCCAAACATTGATCGTGTCAGAGATTTCGTGTCCGTAGAGGGGCAGCTTGCCTTCCAGGCGCAGCGTGTTGCGCGCACCGAGGCCGCAGGGGACAAGGCCAAAGTCTTTTCCCGCCTCCAGAATCTCGTGCCAGACCCGCGCGCTGGTCTCCTCGTCCGACGGAATGTAAATCTCGAAGCCGTCTTCGGCGGTATACCCCGTTCGGCCCATCAAGACATTCTTCAGACCGCATAAAGTCCCGCGCGTCACCCAGTAGAACTTTACCGCGCTCAGGTCGGCGCCCGTCAACTTTTGCAGCACATCAACGCCCTTCGGTCCCTGAATCGCGATTTGCGTAAAGTCGTCGGACAGATTTTCAACCGCGCAATCAAACTGCCGCGTGTTGTCGCGCACCCAATTGAAATCTTTTTCTCGGGTTCCCGCGTTGATCACAAGCAGATAATCGTCTTCGCCCAGCCGGTGAACGATCACATCATCCACAAACGTCCCTTGCGGATAGAGCAGCGCCGAATACTGAGCCTGTCCGATCGCAAGGCGTGACGCGTCATTCATCGAGATATGCTGCACGGCGGCCAGCGCTTCACGGCCAGCCAAGCGGATATCCCCCATATGGCTGACGTCGAAAATGCCGACGCCGGTGCGCACCGCCATGTGCTCGGCAACTATGCCGCACCCGATCGACGCCGGATATTCCACCGGCATGTCCCAGCCGTTAAACTCCACCATCTTCGCGCCCATCTGGCGATGGACGCCGTTTAACGCTGTCTTGCGGACGTTTTTTGGAACTGCGGGCGGACTAGCTTCCACAACGGACAAGAAGAACCTCGGTTAGAAATTGCTCAGACATCGGTCAGATAGCTGCTGGGCTGCCGGAATCTGGAACTGATTAACTTAACATCCGAAAGGCAGGCAAATCAAAGGCAGGTGTCAGGTGTCAGGTGTCAGGTGTCAGGCGTCATGAAAACCAAAAACATAAACCAGTGACAGAAGCGCGGGTTGCTTTTCCTGAAACCTGAGACCTGACACCCGAGACCTGCTCTTCGGTGACTTCCGTTACGTTCCTTCCCTGCCTCGGCCGAACTAAACTCCAACTATGTCCTCTAAACCAAGCGTGAGCCGCATCGTCTGCGTCCAATGCGAGAGGCCCGAAGCGGGTTGCAGCTGCGAAAAATACTGCGTGTTCTGCCAATCCGAATTGGGTGTGCGCCTCTGCACCGACGGCCTCTTTTACTGCGGAGCTTGCCGCGACGCCTGCGATTACAAAACGGCAGATTGAAGCCAGTTGCTGGGCGCCGGGCTAACACCCGCATTTCTTGCGGCTCTTAGCGGCACGGCCGAAGTCGTGCCCTTCCCAAAATCGTTCATAATCCGATTTCCAGTAGAGGCGCGGCTTGCCGCGTCTCCCGCGGCAGAGACGGGGCAAGCCCCGTCTCTACGGAGTGCATGCTCAAATCACAACTGCTTCCTTGTATTCCCCGAATACCCTGCGCATCGCGTCTGAAATCTCACCTACGGTGGCATTCGCTTCTACTGCCGCCAATATCCGAGGCATCAGATTGTCTCCCGATCGCGCCGTGTCTTCGACCGCCCGGATCGCGGTTTGCCAGGTCACGGCATTGCGCCTTGCGCGCAGCGCTCGCAAGCGCTCGACCTGTTTCGGCTCCAATGAAGGATCAATGCGCTGGATTGGCACCGCCTTCTCGTCTTCGCCCTGCACCTGGAAGCGGTTCACTCCGACCACCACTGCCTCTTGCCGATCGACCGCCTGCTGATATTCGTAGGCCGCGTTCTGGATCTCCTGCTGCACGTATCCGCGTTCGATTGCCTTGAGCATGCCACCCATAGCTTCGATTTTTTCCAGATAGTCAAGTGCGCGCTTCTCGATTTCATTGGTCAGCGATTCGACGTAATACGATCCTGCCAGCGGATCGACCGTCAGCGGCGCGCCCGACTCGAACGCGATCACCTGCTGCGTGCGCAGCGCGATTCTCGCCGAGGCCTCAGTCGGCAGCGCCAGTGCTTCATCGTAGGAATTGGTGTGCAGAGACTGCGTCCCGCCGAGCACCGCCGCCATCGCCTGGATCGCCGTCCGCACAATGTTGTTCTCGGGTTGTTGCGCCGTCAGCGTGGAGCCGGCCGTCTGTGCATGGAAGCGCAGCATCCACGATTTTGGATTCTTCGCCTTGAACCGGTCGCGCATAATCTTCGCCCACATCCGCCGCGCGGCGCGAAATTTCGCGACCTCCTCCAGAAAATTATTGTGGGCATTGAAGAAGAAGGAAAGTCGGGGCGCAAACTTGTCGACATCGAGGCCCGCCCGAATCGCCGCCTCCACATAGGCGATACCGTTGCCCAGCGTGAAGGCAACTTCCTGCACCGCCGTCGATCCCGCCTCGCGCATGTGATAGCCCGAGATCGAGATCGTATTCCACTCCGGCAGGTTCTCATTCGCCCAGGCAAAAACGTCAGTGATGATGCGCATCGCCTGCTGCGGCGGATAAATATAGGTCCCGCGCGCGATGTACTCCTTGAGCACGTCGTTCTGCACGGTGCCGGAGAGCTTGCGAATGTCTTTATTGTTATTCCTATTCTTGCCCTGCCGCCGCGCTACGGCTACGTACAGCGCCAGCAGAATCGAAGCCGTCGCATTGATGGTCATCGATGTCGAAATCGTCGTGAGGTCGATGCCATCGAACAGCCGCTGCATATCCTCGATCGAATCAATCGCCACGCCGACTTTGCCAACTTCTCCCATGGCCAGCGGATTGTCTGAATCGAGGCCAATCTGCGTCGGCAAATCGAAGGCCACCGACAGGCCGGTCGTGCCGTGGGCAAGAAGATATTTGTAGCGCCGGTTCGACTCCTCGGCATCGCCCATGCCCGCGTACTGGCGCATCGTCCACAGGCGGCCGCGGTACATCGTGGCCCGCACGCCGCGCGTGTAGGGAAACTCCCCCGGATAGCCGGCGTCGCGGTCGTAATTCCAATCCCACGCCGCAAGATCGTCGGGCGTGTACAGGGGGCGTACGGGGATATGAGATGACGTCTGTTGGCTTGGGACGGAGGCTGCCGACTTGGCGGCGGGGTAGGACGTCTTCAGATCTGTCATGTTCTTCTGCGCATTTTCATTCTGAACTTCTGGCTCTGAACTTCTCGGCGTCTCTGCGGTTGGCTCTTTAGCTTTTAGCCCTTCGTCTAACCCGCCAGAACGAGCTTAGCCCGAACCATGCAAACGAAACTGTGAAGCATACCGCAAGCACTAGCCGCCCGGGTCCTGTCGCCCGGCCCGCCTGATACTTTCCATACTCGCGGATGGCGGCCATCCCTCCGATCACGGCGATCGCAAGAAACGTGAACCCAGTCACTTCCAGCCAGAGCTGGTGCAACACTCGACCAAAAGAAAGTGCCGTCGCACGGATGCCGGCCAGCACCGCTCTTCCGGTCCGGCTGCGCGTCATCATATTGGTTGCGATGCGGAATATCCGCTGGACTTTCACCATCGTCTGGCCGGACACCATGTGTCGATTTTAGCAGCGGCCGGGCGTACAATGACGATGGGCGGGATCACGAACTGGTGTGATATCCCCCATCAGCGGCGTCCGATTCGAGGGGGATTCGTGGATCAGCAACTGAAGCAGCTCATGAAAGAACTCGGAGAAGCGATCAATGAGTCGCTGTCCGATTCCGAATCAATCGCCGAAGTCGTCGCCCGCATCAAGGAAGGTGGCTATGATATTTTCCTCGTTCTCGAGGCCACCATCGGCGTCAGCAAACAGGGCGAACACACCACCGACAAGACTTCCCTGGTCTCCACACTTAGCACCAATCCCGAGCTCAAGATCAGCGATCAGGATATGAAGTTTCTCAAGTCCCTGCGCATTAAACTGGACGAAGAAGAAGAGGACTGAATTGGGTACAGCTCTCAGGGTCTAGGACCCCCATTTATTTATTGCGGCTTTTGAGATGACGGCTGAACCGGCTGCGGAAAGCTAGCAATACGCTGCGCAGTCTCGCTGCGGCGGTTCAAGAAACATTGTTGAAAACAAGTCAGTTATCGCAGCGCCGTGGGGGCGTGGCTTCACCCCATATACGTGTTACCTGGTGAGATCTGAGTTGGGGGCAGAATCGTCCTATTTCTCACCAAGTCTTTCCCTCCCGAAATAGGAAAAACCTTGCAGGCGACCTCTTTTGGTCTGTTAAAATAAATTCTTTCCCAACTAAGTGGCCGCTTAGCAGCATCTTAAGGGTGTAGCGCCTTCGTCTAAAATGGCCTTCGGCGTGCACTTCACGAATTGGAAGCGTCGTCCTTCGGCTAATCTCCGGCGGTCCTTTAAATGCAGGGTCGTGGGAGTAATCGCTTCCTGTTGGCAAACGCCAAGAAGGTAGCTACATGAGGTGCCGGACATGGATTCCCAGCCTTTACAGTTGACCCTAGGTCTTCTTCCCGAGCCTAGTACCCGTTGGGGAAGGTTCGTTCTTAGTTATGGGGTGCAGTCGCTGCTGGTGGCGTTCGTTGTAATTGCTGCCATCGCATACCCCGACGTCCTCGATGTACCGGTCCACGACTACCATTTCGTCACTCTGGTGAGCACTCCGCCGCCGGTTCCACAGACTCCTGCGCCGGTGAAACACTTTCCTGTCCCGAAAATCGCCGAGCCCGTGGTGCCGCGGCCCGAAGCTATGCGCGTCCCCACCGAATTGGTCCGAAAAAAGGCACCCGTTATCGAAGATCAGGCGCCCAAGGTAGCGCTGGCGGCCAGGAAAGAACTTCTACCCGACACGAAGCCACTAATACCCAGGCCGCCGGTCAAAACAAACGTGTTTTCCACAGGCAGCTCGGCTACGCCGACGATGGCCGCCGCGCCGCAGAAAGTACAGACGGGTGGTTTCGGCGATCCCAACGGCGTGCCCGCACAGGATAATCACGGGCGTCCAATTACGATCGCGCAGGCGGGCTCGTTTAATCTGCCCTCCGGCCCAGGGTACGGCAACGGCACCGGCGGATCGCATGGCGCGCGCGGCGTGGTCGCGAGCACAGGTTTTGGCAGCGGCGTCGCTACCGGCAACAGTTCAGGTCCGATTTCCGGCTCACGCGGTGCGGTTCGCCAGGGCGGCTTCGGAGATGCCGATGTCGCAACCGCCTCTCAGCCTAAAGCCAAGTCTGCGGAACCCGTCGTCAAGACCTTGCCCGCCGAGATCACATTCAAGCCCCGTCCGGTTTACACTGACGAAGGACGACAGCTTAAGATTGAAGGAGAAGTCCTGGTTGAAGTTGTCTTTTCAGCGACGGGCCAAATTCGCATCGTGAAAGTGGTGCGCGGCCTCGGGCACGGGCTGGATGAATCCGCAGTTCGCGCCGCCGAGAAAATTCAGTTCAAGCCCGCTCTGAGAGACGGCCATCCTGCCGATTTCGAGGCGGTATTGCACATCGTGTTTCAACTCGCATCATAGATAGAAAATGAAACGATAAAATGAAACTATAAAATGAAACCCCAAAAAATGTTGCGCTCCCCATTTGCTCTCTTTGCGCTCTTCCTCGTCTGCAGCGCCGCTTCTCTTTTCGCGCAGACTTCTCCCGCCCAGACCCCACCACCCACCGGAACCGCGCCAGTTCAGACGGCGCCAGCTCAGACTTCGCCTGTACCCCAGCTCTCGACGCGCGACGCTGCTACCCAACAGGCTAGCGCCGCAGCCAGCAGCTTTGACCAGGTTGTCGACCGAGCGGTTGAGCGCGAGCATCTCTTCCTGGCCCAGATGAAGCAACTTCACCCCCTGGTGGAGACTTATCTCCAGAATCTGAAGGAAGACAAAGACCTCAACGCTCCCGTCCCAGCCAGCGATGTCTATTTCCTCGGCCGATTGGACATGAGAGAAGGCACCGATGACCGAGCATTCGTGTCGCCCACGACGGCCGGCCTCGGAAAGCGCATGCTCAGCAAGCTGAGCAGCGTTTATACCATGAAGTTTCTGCCCCTGGGCTTTGCCCAGATGGTGATCCTCGATCAGGATTTTCAGCGTAGGTATTATGATTTCACGTTCGTGCGGCGCGAGTTCCTCGGCGAAATACGCTGCATCGTGATGGACGTCGCTCCGAAGAAAGACGCCGGCAAGGGGCGTTTCCTCGGCCGCATCTGGATCGAGGATCAGGACTACAACATCGTCCGCTTCAACGGCACTTACTATCCACATCCCCGAGCCAGCTACTATCTGCACTTTGACAGCTGGCGCCAGAACCTCCGCCCCGGCTTGTGGCTGCCTTCGCTAATTTATTCCGAGGAGTCCGATCTCAAATACCGTCTGGGACAGACGCTTCATTACAAGGCGCAGACGCGGCTTTGGGGATACAACCTGAAGGATCTCCGCCGCAACTCGGAGTTTACCGAGATCACCGTCGATGCTCCGCAGTCGGTTCAGGACCAGAGTCAGAAAGCCCAGGACGCTACACCCATCGAAGCCCAGCGCGCCTGGGAACGTCAGGCTGAGATCAACGTGATTGATCGACTACAGCAGATCGGCTTGATAGCCCCGGAAGGCGAAATTGACAAGGTGCTCCAGACCGTCGTCAACAACATGATGGTCACCAATAACCTGGATATCCAACCGGAGGTCAAGTGCCGTGTGCTGCTGACCACGCCGCTTGAGTCCTTCACCATTGGCCACACCATCGTCGTGAGCCGCGGCATGATTGATGTGCTGCCAGATGAAGCGTCCTTGGCCATGATTCTGACTCACGAACTGGCGCATATCGTGCTCGGCCACCACCTGAATACCAAGCTCGCCTTCAACGACCGCATGTTCTTTCCCGATGAGCGCACATTCGAGCGCATGGATTTCGCTCGCGATCGTAGCGAAGAGGAAGCCGCTGATAAGAAGGCCGTCGAACTGCTTAACAACTCGCCTTACAAGGACAAGCTCAGCAACGCTGGTTTGTTCCTGAAAGCAGTCCAGTCGCGCGCTCCGGAATTGAAGAACCTCATCCGGGCGCATTTGGGCGACAGCCTGCTTAATGGCAATGCCACTAGAATGTCGTCTCTAATGACCGCTTCACCACAATTCGACCCTAAGAAGGTGGACCAGGTCGCGGCTCTGCCTCTCGGCGGCCGGGTAAAGGTCGATCCGTGGAACAATCAACTTGAACTGATCAAGACCAAACCCGTTGCCATCACAGTCGCCGCCGATAAGATGCCCTTCGAAGTCACACCTTTCTTCCCATTCCTCATTCGGCTCGGCGCCGCCGCTCCAGAAAAGGCGGCTCCGGCCCCGGAAAAAACCGGGGCAGCTCCGACTGGCCAGACCGGCCAGTGAGACAGAGCTTTGGGCTGCCAGGAACGGATCGCACAGACTGCATGGCTGGCAATCGCTTCTGACGTTTTCAAACATCCTGGTCGGAGCCAGCAGTTGAAAAAGCAAGTGCCGCGAGCCAAAGCTACTTACCTTAAATCATTGCGCGGGAATGGTCGGTAAGGGGAGAGAACCAGCAGAAACAATCAGGGAAAGCCCGCTGCCAAAAAGCAGCGGGAACTCGGGAGGAGGCTACTGCGCACCCATCTGGCTTCCGACTTGCGAAAACACGTTGTTCGCGTTGCCACCAATCAGTCGGACTGTTCCAATCACGATTACCAGAATTACCGCGAGCATCACCGCGTACTCGGCGACGTCCTGACCGCTCTCTTCAACCCAAAGTCTACGGATTGCTTTGATCACTGTTAGCCCCCAATCGACGACACGCCCGGGCTTCACTCATTCCTCGGGACAGTAGTCCGCCGTCGTGTAATTGTAAAATATCGCGAACCGCCTTATCCACCCAATAGCACGCGAGTGGCCTTGAATAGCACTATAGTGCCATAACCGGTTGCAAGCTTAGGGGCCGTTTTGGGACCCTGCCAACCCCATTGATTATAAGGTCTTGATCACACAATTGTTTTCAAGGGAAGCCCCTGGTTCACGGCAAACAGCGCCAGTTCCAAGCGGGTGGAAACCCCCAGCTTGTCGAAGATATTGCTGAGATGGTGCTTTACCGTATCCTCGCTGATTTTGAAGTACTCGGCAATTTCCCGGTTGGCGTAGCCGGCGACCACCGCGGATACAATCTCCAGTTCCCGCGGTGTCAGCCCGAATTTCTTCTGTTTCGATTCCTCGTTCGTGCTCTGCATGAGGTTCCGCAGGTATTGCACTAAATTGGAGACGCTATCCCGCCCGACCCAGTACTCCCCAGCCATCACCGCGTGAATGCTCTTAAGTAGCAGTTGAGTCGCGGAATCCTTCAGCACCACGCCGCGAGCGCCCAACTGCAAGGCCTCCACGACCTGCTTCTTTTCCGCCGCCGCCGTCAGCAGGATGATTCGAACCGCCCCGGCGGCGCCGCCGCTGGTGCTCAGGTCGCGCAGCGCATCCAGCCCCGTGTGGCGCGGCATCGCCAGATCAAGCAGCAGAATATCAGGCTTGATCTCCGTCGCCAGTTTGACCGCCTCGCGGCCATCGCAGGCTTCGCCCACAACTTTCATAGTGCCTTCCGATTCCAGCAGGCGGCGCAGGCCGTCGCGAAAAATGGGGTGATCGTCGGCGATCACGATACGTATGGGATGGGTGCGCTTATCCACGGTTGGCCGATCCATTGTTTGCCTATCCATGTGTTTGCCTATCCATGATTCGTCTTTCTCGCCGGCGGGATCCGGACTTCCAGCCGTGCGCCATGCCCCGGTGTCGATTCTATCGCGAGTTCGCCCGCCAGCAAGCGGACCCTCTCGCGGATCACCGCCGGCCCTTTACCTGTCGTCTCCAATTCCGCATCCGACAGTCTCCCCGAAAAGGAAAAACCCTTCCCGTCATCCTCCACCGTCAATTGCAGATTCCCCCCACGCTGCGCTAGCCGGACCAGCACGTGGTGCGCTCCGCTGTGCTTGCGTACGTTCACCAGACTCTCCTGCACAATGCGCGCCAGTTCCCGGCATCCCTTCTGAGCCAAATCCACCCGCTCCAGTTCGCTCACGAACTCCGCTGCGATTCCGGTCTCCCGCCGGAAGCGCTCCACGGTGTCGGAAATGAAGCCTAGAAGCCGATCTGCATTTACCTCGAACGACTTCATCGCCTGCATCAGTTCACGCAATTTCAGAACTTCTTCGCGCAGCAGTTTCTGGATCCGCCCCAGTTCCGCATTCACTACTGGCGCCTGCGTTCCGGACTGGCGCCGCAGCACGTCCAGCTGCATTTCCACCGCGATCAGTGATTGAATCGCTCCATCATGCAGTTCGCGAGCAAACCGCGCCCGTTCCAGCGCCCCGGCCCGCTCCCGCAGCCGCCGCATCAGGTACACGTTGTAGATGGCCGGACCCACCTGCTGCGCGAACTCCTGCAGAAACCGCAATTCCTCTTCCGGCTCCCCCATTCTTTGGGGATCGAACAGGAACACGCGGCCCGACCACTCGGTGCCGAACACCAACGCGACGGAAACCATGGCGTCAAATTTCTCCACTCGTTCCAGCGCATCGAGGAATCCCGTGCTTACTTCGCGCAGCCGCGCCCCGTCGCTGTCCAGCAGGACCGTGCGAAAGCCCTTGGCAATGCGCGAGGCGTAGATCGCCTCCGCCGGCGATTCGAACAGATATACCTTTTCGCTTTCCGGCAAAGCCTCGCGCCAGCGCAGCGCTTCGCTGCCCTCGGCGCTACGAGCCACCTCGGCCAGAAATACCCGGTAACTGTTGGCTTCCTGCGAGGCGCTCAGCACCCGGCTCGCGCCGTAGATGCTCATCATCTCTCCAAGAATCTGCTGCATGGTTCCAGTCAGTCCCGCCTCCACCCGCGCCGAACTGAGAACGCGCATGATTACGGCGCGTTCGGCCCGCACTTTTTTCTGGTTCTCTGACATGTAGCCGAGCAAGAATCCAAGCACAATGAGATACACCGAACTCATGAGCAGCTGTTGCGGATCCAGTTCGCGAACGCTCACACCGAGCCGCGGCAGATGCACCATCCTCAGCCACTGATCTGCCGCAGGTTCCAGTCCAGCTCGCACCGCGAAGGCTTCGGCCCATAACAGGGCCACCGCCGCGCCTGCTGTGCCCACCGTCTCCCACAATCCCCAGCGATACGCCGCCGCCGCCATCACGAAGACGAAGAACAGAAAAAACGGGCCTCGCTGTGCGGTCGCGAACATTGAGATCAGCACCGGCCACACGATATCCGCCGAGTGCACAACCAGACGAAAAGCGGTTGTCGACTGCGGCCGGAAGCGCACCAGGAGCATCACCACTACCGCATGTGCCAGGTACACTGTGAGCAGCCAGTACAGCCAGCGCGAGTATGCAAACCCGCGCACCGGCTCCATCCAAAGGGTGAGCTCCGCCGCAATCGTCAGCGCCACCCTCGCGGTCGCCAGCCAGCGCTCGGTGCGCCGGATTTCGCTGGCGCTGAGCGGCGCCCGGAAGCGCCACAGATCGCGATATTGAGGGATCATCCAGGACAAGGGGCTCCCGTCGTCAAACATCTAATTGCAAAGTGGGCGCCTAATTCTAAAGGCAATCTCAGCCAAACTCCACGAGCTTCTTACTTCCGCCATCTTCAACTTCCAAATTTCTGCGCCAGGGCTTACTCTAGTAACCCCTCAACCCCCATATCACGCTCTAAAATGGAGCCCGGAGTGGTTTGCCTTGGCCACAGTCACCAAAGTATGGGTCTCTCTGCTGATCGCGCTGGTGCTCGCCCAGACAGCCGCCTCCCTGCTCATGTCCAGAGGCAGTGCCCTTACCATTGCCAGCGACCTGATCCAGGGTAGTCTTCTGGCAGTTGCTACTGCGGCATTCCTACCCAATACCGCGCGCTCTCGCTGCCCTACTCTCCACATTCGGCTTTTCTGGATTCTCATGAGCGTGGGCATGCTCTTCTGGCTCACTTACCAGGGAATGTGGAATTACTTTGAAGTTTTAAAGCGCCAGGACGTGCCCAATCCCTTCCTCGGCGACGTCGTTCTGTTCCTGCATCTCGTGCCCATGATCGCCGCGCTGGCTGTGCTTCCTCATCTTCGGGAAGACGACCGCGATGAACGCATCCGCATGCTTGACTTTGCTCTCCTGCTCACATGGTGGGTCTTCATTTATATTTATGCCGTCATCCCATGGCAGACCGTGCAGGTCGACGAAGCCTCTTACAGCGCAAATTTCAACTTTGCGTATCTGACCGAGAAACTCGTGCTTCTGATCTCGCTTGCCGTCCTCGCCTACACCGCTCATAGCGGTTGGCGGAAGCTTTACGGACAGTTGCTCGGCGCCAGCGCACTCTATGCCTCCAGTTCGTACGTTGCCAACTGGGCCATCGGCCACAAGCTTTATTACAGCGGCAGCATCTACGACATCCCGCTGAGCGTTTCCATCGCATGGATGGCAGCGGCTCCTCTGCTCGCTCTCCGGCTCGATCTGTCCGATTCCAAGCCGTCGCGGCCTTTGCTCGGTGTCTGGATCACACGCCTGAGCATGCTCGCCCTGTTCAGCCTGCTGTGGGCCGCTATGCGCTCCGAACTGAACCCGAATCTTCCACGCCCGGTCAAGTCGTTCCGTATTACGGTGAGTCTTTTGACCATGGTCGTGATGGGTATCGTGGTCTTCTGGCGCCAACGTCTGCTCCGAGCCGAGCTCTCGCAGCTTCTCGATCGGTCCCGCCGTTCTTTTGACGACCTCAAGGACTTGCAAAACAAGCTCATTCAATCCGAGAAGCTGGCCTCGCTCGGTCAATTGGTGGGCGGAGCAGCCCACGAGATCAACAATCCCCTGACCGCCATGCTGGGATACTCCGACCTGCTCAGCGCCTCCAACTTGCCACCCCAGGAGCAACTCCAGGCTGCACAAATCGGCGAGCAGGTTCGCCGCACAACCACGCTGGTTGCCAGCCTGCTCACGTTTGCCCGTCAGGCTCCTGCCCGGTTTGCCGCCGTTGAGGTCAATTCCGTGCTGCAAACCGCTGTGCGGCTGCTCGCTCCCCAACTCGAAGCGGAAGCCATTTCCAGCCGCCTCGATCTTGCGCCGTCGCTTCCCTTTGTGCTCGCAGACTCCAATCAGATTCTCCACGTCTGCATGCACCTTGCCGGACAGATCTGCGCCGATCTCAATCGCGACGAACACAGTATCCTGTTCGTTCGCACCCATCGCCAGGGCGATTTAGTCCTGGTTGATTTCTCCTCCTACGATCCTGGCGATCCTTCGTCGCAGCCACCCTCGTACCCTTCGCTGCTCAGCTCCGAAGGCAGGAACAAGCCTTCCACCCTTTCGCTTAGCGCCTGCTGCCGTATCGTCGAAGAACATGGCGGACGTCTCTTGCACAATTCGACTCCCGATAACCCCGCTTTTCGCATGGAACTGCGCATCGCGGCAAATTCCGCAAATCGCTCCTCGCTTGCCGCAGCCACCCGAGCCGCGGCCAGAAGCAGTTCTTAAGTATTGTCGTCTGGTAGGGCTTGCACCGTCTCACTCTGCCGCGGGAGACGCGGCAAGCCGTGTCTCTACGAGGAACCAGGCGCCACTCCCACCGTCCTCTTCAACTGGCCGCAAGCCGCAAAAATGTCGCGCCCCCGTGGCCGCCGCACGAATGTTGGAATTCCCGCAGCCACCAGAATCTGCTGAAACGAAAATACCCGCTCTTGCTCCGGCGTCCGGTAGGGCAGCTCCGTTCCGGGGTTCAGCGCAATCAAATTAATTTTTGCTTTTATGCCCCGCACCAACTCCACCACTTCGCGCGCCTGTTCCGGACCATCGTTCACATCTGCCAGCAGCACGTACTCAAAGGTGAGCCGCTCGCGCGCCCTAAGCGGAAACTCCCGCGCCGCTTGCATCAGCTCGACCAGATTCCACTTGCGGTTGAGCGGCATAACTTCACTCCGCAACGCGTCATTCGACCCATTCAGCGAAATCGCCAGCTTCGGACGCAGCGGCTCCTGCCCGAAATCATGAATTCTTGGCACGATCCCCGCCGTCGATACCGTCATCCGGGACTCTGGAATCCCCACGCCCTCCGCCAGCAGTCGCACCGACTTCATGAAGTTGTCATAGTTCAGAAAAGGTTCGCCCATTCCCATGAACACGATGTTGACGCGCTGCAGCGGCGGCTCAACTCCCTGCTCCCGGAGTACCGCCGCGATCTGCCCGACGATTTCTCCCGCCTCCAAATTTCGCTTCACGCCAAGCAGCGCCGTAAAGCAGAACTTGCAATTCACCGCGCATCCCACTTGACTCGATACGCAAATCGTGGCCCGACGCCACCCCCTATGCAGTGACGGGGCTGTGCCCACCTCGATTTCATCTCCCGCTTCGCTTCCGTCGCCGCTTTCCCCGCCATCTCCCTCCGGCATCCAGACCGTCTCCACCGTCTCACCGTCGGCCAATTCCACGAGATACCGCACCGTACCGTCGCTCGAAATGAACTTGCGCGCAATTCCTGGAAGCCCGACCACCCAGCCTTGCTCGGCCAGAAGAGCGCGATATTCGAGCGGCAGCGTCGAAACCTGATCCAGCCGGTCAATCTTTTGCCGATATACGGCATCAAATAGCTGTTGGCCGCGGTAGGCTGGCTGCCCCGACTCGAGAGCAATGTTCGTAAGCTCCTGCAAGTTAAGTCCTAACAGCGAGTTGGATGGCTGGCTCGGCATTTGACCACGCATCTGGATACTCGGAGACGCCGTGGGCGGGCGCCCCGTATTGAAGTGTAATACCGAAGTCCCGATCTTAGAGAATCGCCGTAAGTTAAAGAAAAATAAGGCTACACTGCAGCGAGTCTCTCATCGGCTTGGATTGTGGGACAATAGTGTCAGCACCCGCCCGCGAATTCATACCTTGGATATTAAAAGAATTACGGTAAGAAACTAATGGTAAAAGAGACTCGCAACATTCGTCGTCAGGTTCTGCCGAACGGCCTGACCGTCATCACCGAGCAGATGCCCCACATTCGTTCCGTTGCGATCGGCATCTGGCTGAAGTCCGGTTCGCGCGACGAGGATTCGGAATGGAATGGCATCTCCCATTTCATCGAACACATGGTGTTCAAGGGCACGGAAACCCGCTCCGCCGAAGCCATTGCCCGCCAGGTCGACTCGATCGGCGGCAATATGGATGCTTTCACCGCGAAGGAATGTATCTGCTTCAATATCAAAGTCCTCGATGAG
>DATFVD010000480.1:0-5339 GCA_035260505.1 Terriglobales bacterium | reverse complement strand
ATTCTGCCCTTGCTGATGGTGGTGTCGGCGGGAGCGGCGGTTACGATCATCCATCCGGTGCCGTGGGGTGCGGGGGTTGCGATGCCGGCCAGCGTGTGGATGAAGGCGATGGTCCTGCTGATCTTCGCCTACGGTGGATTTGAATCGGCACTGGCGCCCATGAGCGAGGCGAAGGATCCGGGGCGGGACGCCGCCTTCGCGCTGTTCGTGGCCCTGATTGTTTGCACCGCAATTTATGCGCTGGTGCAATGGGTGGTGGTCGGAGTGCTGGGGCCCGGGGCGACTACGGATCGTCCGCTGGCCGACGTTGCGCGCATGACGATGGGCAATCGCGGAGCGGCGCTGGTTGCGATTGGGGCGCTCGTTTCCGTGTATGGCTATTTAGGCGCCAAGCTGCTGGGAATGCCGCGGGTCACGTTCGCGCTCGCCAAAGGAGGCGATCTGCCACAAGTGTTTGCCGCGGTGAGTCCAAGATTCCATACACCATGGTTTTCGATCCTGTTCTACGCGGTTGCCGTGTGGGGACTGGCGATCGCGGGGAGTTTTGCCTGGAATGTGACACTGTCGGTGGTCGCCCGGCTGTTCTACTACGCGGTGGTTTGCGCGGCTCTGATCGCCTTGCGGCGAAAGCAGCCGCAAACTGCCGGTTTGCGGCTGCCCGGGGGGCCGGCGCTGGCGGTGCTGGGGATTGGGATCGCCGTGGCACTGTCGACGCAGGTGGATTTGAGTAAGTCGGTGATTTTGGCGGCTACGGTGGGGGCGGCTTTGCTGAATTGGCTTTGGGCTCGGCGGGTGCGAGTTTCGGGGTAGAACGGTCTCGTTGGGCTAAAGGCAGCGGGCGAGGGCGCCCGCTCCACACGTGCGGTGGAGGGCTCTTGTTCAAGTTCCGACTGGGTTGTTTGTTTCTCCTTAGCTGTGTTCCTTGTTTCGCGCAGCGTGAACAAGTGCTCAAACAGATCGATCTGCCCCATCCTTACTATTTCCGGGAGATGTATTTGCCGCAATTGACAACGGGGCCGAGCGCGGCGGCTTGGTCGCCGGATTCGCGCAGCCTGGTGTACTCGATGGCGGGCTCGTTGTGGCTTCAGGACCTGGGTAGCGCAAAGGCAGAGCAGCTTACAGCCGGACCGGGTTACGACTATCAGCCAGACTGGTCTTCCGACCAGCGCTGGGTGGTGTTTGCACGCTACGATCACGATGCTGTTGAGTTGTGGTCGCTGGATACGCGAGACGGACGGACACGGAAGATGACTTCCGGAGGCGCGGTGAATGTGGAGCCTCGATTCTCGCCGGACGGGAAGCGGTTGGCGTTTGTGTCGACGTCCTGTAAGGGTCACTTTCATATTTTTGTGGGCCGGTTCGAAGACGGATTACTCAGCGACGTGCGGCAACTTACTCCCGAAAATGTCAGCTCGCTGCCTCGTTATTACTACAGCCAGGTGGACCACGAGATCAGTCCGGTATGGACGCGGGATGGCTCGGAAATTCTCTTTGTCTCGAACCGGGGACACATTTACGGCACGGGCGGATTCTGGAAGGTCAAGGCGGAGGCGGGTGTCGAGGCGGCCGATGTTCATTACGACGTTCATTACAAAGAGATCCATTATGAAGAAACGAACTGGAAGGCTCGGCCGGATTTTTCGCCCGATGGCAAGCGCATGGTGTATGCGTCGTATCTGGGGCAGAGCTGGCACCAACTCTGGGTCATGCCTGCGGCGGGAGGCGATGCGTTCCCGATCTCTTATGGCGCTTTTGACAACGTGAATCCGCGATGGTCGGCGGATGGATCGAAGATCGCGTTTATCTCCAATCGAAACGGGAATACTTCGCTGTGGGTACAGACGATTCCCGGCGGAGAGCAGACGGAGGTGCTGGCGCGCGAACGGAAATATTTGAAGCCTATGGGGCGAATTTCACTTCGCGTGGTGGATGATTTGACCTTGCAACACCCAGTGTCGGCGCGAGTTTTTGTAACGGGGGCTGATGGATTGGCCTATGCTCCCGATAATGCATGGATGCACGCCGACGACAGCTTCGATCGCTCCGAGAGGCCGTTTGAGGCGCACTACTTCGACACATCAGGAGTGTCCGAGATCACTGTGCCCGCCGGCGATGTCGAAGTCGATGTCATGCGCGGATTCGAAAATCATTTTGAGCAGCGAAGAGTGGAGGTGAAGGCGGATAGCACAGCACTCCTCACAGTACGGATCGTGCCGCTTTTTATCGGTGTGGATGAAGTGCCAAATTGGGTCAGCGGCGACGTTCATACACACATGAACTATGCGGGGACGTATCGGAATACTCCGGCGCATCTGGTGGACCAGGCGGACGCGGAGAATTTGGCCATCGTCGAGAATCTGATCGTCAACAAAGAGCAGCGCATTCCCGACATTGCTTATTTCTCGCCACAACTAGATCCGGCTTCGACCGCGAACCATCTGCTGCTGCACGGGCAGGAGTATCACACGAGTTATTGGGGACACCTGGGATTGCTGAGCCTGACCCGTAACCTTCTTCTTCCGGGATATGCGGGTTATCCGAATACGGCGGCGGCGAGCCTTTTTCCGGCGAACGCGAATGTTGCCGACATGGCGCATGAACAGGGTGCGCTGGTCGGGTACGTACATCCTTTCGACAGCATTCCTGATCCGGCGAAGGACGCTTCTCTTACTGCCGAGTTACCCGCGGATGTGGCGCTGGGCAAGGTGGATTACATCGAGGTGGTTGGTTTTTCCGATCATAAGTCGACGGCGGAGGTGTGGTACAAGCTGCTGAATTGCGGTTTTCGATTGCCCACGGCTGCGGGCACGGATTTCATGGGGAATTACGCGTCGTTGCGCGGGCCGGTGGGACTGAATCGTGTGTATGCCGAAGTGCCCTGGGGGCCTCTGAAGATTGAGCCATGGCTAGCGGCCATCAAGGCGGGCCGGACGTTTGCTACGAACGGGCCGCTGCTCGACTTCTGGATGGGCGAGCAACCGATCGGCGGTGAAGTGCGCTTAGAAAAGAAGAGAGAAGTGCGGTTTTCGGCCGAAATGTTTTCGATCGTGCCGGTCGATCATCTGCAAGTCGTCTGCAACGGGAAGGTGAAGCGGGAACTTGCTCTTGATGGCAAGCGTACGTCGGCGCATGTCGATGGCTCTATCCCACTCGAGTCTAGCGGGTGGTGTGTTCTGCGTGCTTTCAGCGACAAGGCGGAGTATCCGATTCTTGACTTGTATCCTTATGCTACGACGAGTCCGGTATATGTGAGCGTGGCGGGTGCGCCGGTGCGCAGCGCGGCAGATGCGGCTTATTTTGTGGGTTGGATTGACCGGCTGATTGCGTCGGTGCGAGGTAATGCTTCGTGGAATACGGAGGCGGAGAAGGCGTCGGTGCTGGCGATGCTGGAAGAAGCGAGGAAAGAATATGCGGAGATCGCCGAGTAGGCATCTCGGTCTGAGGTGGACATCGCAAGTCTGTATACGCCAACAATCAAGGCTGAGTAGAATAACCGCATGAAACGCAGCGCCATCTGTTGTTTCCTAGCCATACTGTTCCTGATCCCAAGCTCAACCGCGAGTCAGTCTGCCTCTATCCACCAGCAGATTCAACAGACCTACGATTTCCAACCGCACTTACTGAGCAATCGGCAAATCACGGAGAAGTCTGCCGCCCTCGATCAGTTCTGGACGAAAGCGAAAGCAGAGCCGTCGCTCTATGTACCTGCCCTCCGAGAGGAACTCGTCGATTTCAAGAACCCGCCGTTCTTTCTCTACGACGGCAGCATGCTTCTGCTCAGCCTCTCAGATGCCTCGGCGAGTCGTAAAATCGCGATTGCTGCAATGGCGCGCTGCGACCTGCGCGACGTGCAGGCAAAGGACTATTTCATACAAGTGCACCGCATTGCGACTTTGAGCGAGGACACGACGGCTGCCGCATTTCACGTTCTTGAGCAACCCAACTTCAAGGTATTCATCCCACAGCATGTCCTGACACTTGGACAGGACTACGTGCTGATCTATCTGTTGTTGCCGACCGATCCGGACTACTGGCTGCAACCGGCAATGGATCGCGTTAAGGTCGAGCAAGATCAAACTGCGCAAAAGAGCCTGCTTCTGTTGCTCTGGTATGCACAAACCGACGCCGCAGACCAGGCACTTTCCGCATTTGCTGGAGACGCGACCAAACCGTCGGCGTCTCGGACCTACGCACAGGAACTCGTGCATCGCAGGGACAAAATCGGATTGAAACAGCGAACTCAATCCTTGGGTTCGACTGAAACATCGTTACGACAGAAACGTCGGGAACGGCTCAAAGCGGTAAGCGATGAAGCCTTGATTGACCTCGATGACTACACCATGATGCTGATTGCCAAGCGTAAATAAGAGATTCCACCTGCGGTCAAGAATCAGGGAGCGCTTTTCAGGAAACCAAAATTCATGCGCATAGTCATTGCGGGCGGTGGAACGGGCGGGCACGTTATTCCGGCCCTCGCCATCGCTCAACAACTTAAGAAACAACTTGGCGCCGAGGTTCTGTTTATCGGGACGGCGCGTGGGATCGAGACTCGGCTGGTGCCGCAGGCGGGGTTTCGTCTGGAACTGATTCAGGTCGGCGCTCTGAAAAATGTCAGCCTGATGACGCGGGCTAAGACGATGTTTGACTTGCCGCGTGCGATTGCGGCTTCTTCGCGGATGCTCTCGGAGTTTGATCCGGAAGTTGTGATTGGCGTTGGGGGATATGCCTCGGGACCGGCTATGGTCGCGGCGATCCGGCGACGGCTTCCTACGCTGGCTTTTGAACCTAACGTTGTGCCGGGATTTGCCAATCGCATGATCGCGCGTTGGGTTTCGGCGGCGGCGGTGCACTTTGAAGAGACTTGCCGCTATTTTCCGAACTGCCGAGTGACGGGCGTACCGGTGCGCTCGGCATTTTTTTCGATTTCTCCGAAGACTGGTGGCCCGCCTACGCTGCTGGTTTTTGGAGGGAGTCAGGGGGCGCGGGCTATCAATCAGGCGATGATTGAGTCATTGGAGGGATTGCGCGCGAAGATTCCCGGGATCCACATCATTCACCAGACGGGGCAGCGCGACTATGACCATGTGCTGGCCGCTTATCAGCGATCAGGTATCTCGGGCGAAGTCCACAAGTTTATTGACGATATGCCGGGGACGTTCGGGCGCGCCGATTTGCTGGTCTGCCGTTCGGGAGCCAGTTCAGTTGGCGAGATCACTGCGGCGGGCAAGCCAGCGATTTTTGTGCCGTTTCCGGCGGCTGCCGATGATCATCAAAATGTGAACGCTCGGGCGCTGGAACGAGTGGGCGCGGCGGTGGTTGTGGAAGAAAGCAATCTGGGG
>DATFVD010000479.1:0-9804 GCA_035260505.1 Terriglobales bacterium | reverse complement strand
GAACCAGTGGACCAGATCGATGCCGACGTTTATACCGTGGCCAAGACAACCGGCGCCGGCGTTCTCGTCGGATCGATCCGCCATGTCGGCATTGGCGTCGGCCCGGGTGCGCTGATTGGCGCCGGGCTTGGCCTGGCCAAGGTGCTGTTCACGCGTGGCGATGAAATTTCTCTGCCCGTGGGCACTAGGGTCGAAATGGTCCTGCAACGGCCGTTGACCGTACAGCACCCGTCCAGTCCAAAGTCTACCGATTCCGCGGACGCAAACTACAACCCCACCATCCGGAAAGAAAACAATACCAACCAGCCGAAGGATAACGCTCCCTGCCTTCGTGAAGGTGTGACCTTCCAGTGTGTCGCCCCATGAACAGTCGCAGCGCATCAAACCCAACTCTGTTTTACTGAAGGCTGACGGCTGATGGCTGACGGCTGACGGCTCCCTCTGCTACCCTACCCTCAACGTGTCCCCAAAGCTCACCGAAATCGTTCACGAAGCCTATCGGGAACTCCGTCCCCGCACGGCCGCGCCGCCCTTGCACGTTCGTTTCTATGCTTTCGTCTCCATCAATAACACCATCCGCCTGCGCCAGGGAGAGCTCTACATCCGCCTTTCCGACCTGCTCGAAGGCGCTCCCGAAACCGTGCTGCACTCGATCGCTCACATCCTGCTCGCCAAGCTTTATCGCCAGTCGGTCGAGCGCACGCACAGCGCCCGTTATCGCCGCTACATTGCCGGCCACGACGTTGCCGCCAAGGCGCGCCTCGTCCGCCAGATGCGCGGACGCAAGCATATCCGCTCCGCCCGCGGCCATCACTACCATCTGGAAGAAATCTTCGAAGACCTCAACCGCCGCTTCTTCCACGGACTCATGGGACGCCCGCAACTTACCTGGAGCCAGAATCATGCCCGCAGCAGCCTCGGCCACTACGACCCGGCGCACAATGCCATCGTCATCAGCCGCGTCTTCGACCATCCGCGCGTGCCGCGCTACGCCGTCGAATACATCCTCTACCACGAAATGCTCCACCTGAAGCACCCGGTCAAGTTGCGTGGGAGTCGGAGATGCGTGCACTCGCGGGAGTTTCAGGCGGAAGAAAACCTCTTCCCTGAACTCGCCGACGCAAAGAAGTTCTTGAGAATAATCTGACGCTACTGTTTTGGACGATTATGCCGATTCGCTTGGCGATCCCGGCCGTCATCCCACTTCCCCAAGACAACCAAGTCCAAGAACCTTCGTCATTACCAGGTTCTAATCGATATCTTTGGGGATACCAATTCCACCACACCGCGAAATCACACGCTGGAAAGCCTCGGCGATCCGATCAGCCGCCTCTATATCTCGAATGTGAACTACCACTTCAGAGCTAGAGTCGTCAGAAAACGTCGACGCGTCTTTGCTCACCTTGTCAAAGAAGTGGATGTCCTCTTTCTTGTGCACCCTGAGGGTTTGTTTGCGTGCCGTGGTCCGCAAAATCAAGGCCGCCGTCTCGCCTTTCATGGAGTCGGATTGCGTTTCTGTTTGAATTGCGGTGGGGTCCAGATCTCTGAGGTCTATGTTGCCAATGGTTTCTAAGACTCTCGATCTAGATCCCGACGTCTTGCCATTTTGAGAGTAAGGCCCCGACTGGAAGTCAAACTGTCTGCTTAGCGTAAATGAGCAGCCTTCAAGGCCTGAAACTGTATATGTCTCACGGCCTTGCCATTTCACATGATCGTCATGGAACTCCGCGGTGTGTGATGCAAGCGCAGGGTCATTTACTCTTGACTGTATCCAAGCCCAGATGTCACGGATTGTAGACGGTATTTCTTCGTGGGAAGGTCTCTTCTGAACACTGCGATTCTGCGATTTCGTTTGGTACGGAGGGGTATGGATAGGATTCTGCGCTGCGAGCGGTTGAACACCCAAGAAAATCACGTAGAGTGCGATCAAGCCCCAAATAGCCCTGTCTCTCATGTTCACTCCGATGCAGCTGTGTTTCTCGGATTTCTCTTCGATACCGTACCCATGGAGATTGGGGCTCATGTCACACAAAATCGTCAGGCATCGTCATTAGGATGCCATTCACAGCAACACAACACGCTACAGCGATTGACGGCATTATAACGCTGTTTGCCATCACTGGGCGTGGCTAGGCCATTGCATTCAGAACATCGTTAGTGAACCGAATCACAGCCACAGTAAGGGGTATGCCAGGTATCTCCGTTCAATCCCCAAATTCCCCGTGTGATGCAAATCACAACCACCGGTGACTCTGTGCGTTGACCCCGCCCGCCCTCACCCCTTATCCTATCCATATTGAAATTGAAATTCATTTTCAATTAGAAATGCCCGAAAACGAGGCCGTCTTTTAGATGCTCCAGGCATTCATCATCACCCTGCGCGAAGGCGTCGAAGCCGCACTTATCGTCGGCATCACCCTGGCTTATCTTGCCAAGATCGGCCGCAACGATCTGCGCAAATCCGTCTACGCCGCCCTGTCCGCAGCTTTTGCCGGATCGATCGCCGTGGCCGTCGTCCTCTCCCGCCTGAACTTGAACCAGGACATTTTTGAAGGCTGGGTGATGCTGGTCGCTGCCGTCTTCGTCGTCACCATGATCGTCTTCATGATGAGGACCGGCCGCAAGCTCAAAGGAGAAATCGAAAGCAAGGTCGGCTTGTTCGCCCGTGGCGACGCGGGTATCGGCCTCTTCCTCTTCGTCTTCCTCATGGTCCTGCGCGAGGGCGTCGAAACTGTTCTGATCCTCTCGGCTGTAACCCTGAACTCGAACGAGTTGATGAGCTTCATCGGCACTGTCCTGGGCGTGGTCGTGGCCATCCTGTTCGGAGTGATGTTCGTCAAGGGCAGCGTCAAGATCAATTTGCAAAAATTCTTCCGCGTCACCACCGCGATTCTTTTCCTGGTGGCCGCGCAGCTTCTGATCTCCGGCCTTCACGAGCTTTCCGAGAACGGAGTGCTACCCTCTTCCCGCCAGGAGATGGCGATCATCGGTCCCATCGTCCGAAACGACCTTTTCTTCTTTATCACCATCCTAGTATTGGCCGCGCTGATGGTGTTGTTTGAAATGAAGAGGCGCCAGCCCATGGAGCTGCCGCCCGCCGGCGCCGCCCGCCGCAAAGCGCTCTGGACCGTCCGGCGCGAGCGTCTCTGGATGGCCTCGGTTTACACCTGTTCGTTCATCTTTATCGCGATGGTCACTGCCAGCTTCATCTATGAAAAGAGCGCCAGCGCGCTATCGCCCGCCACTGAAGTTACATTCGTCGACGGCAGAGTCTCCATACCGGTGAAGGCGATTTACGATGGCGAACTCCACCGCTTCGAAGCTAGGGAAGGGGGTGTCGAAGTCCGCTTCTGGCTCTACCAGAAGCCCGACGGAAAAATCGCCACCCTCCTCGACGCCTGCCAAATCTGCGGCGGCGTCGGCTTCTACAAAGGATCACATGGAGTGATCTGCAAAAACTGCGCCTCGCCTATCAATCCACAGTCGGTGGGCATGCCCGGGGGCTGCAATCCGATTCCGCTGAGAGCCGAGGTCACAGACGACGCGGTCATCGTCTCCGAGGCCGACATCGCGGCCGGAAGACATTACTTC
Organism: Terriglobales bacterium; assembly: GCA_035260505.1. Lineage (GTDB taxonomy): Bacteria > Acidobacteriota > Terriglobia > Terriglobales > Acidobacteriaceae > Acidiflorens. The sequence goes on along the minus strand of DATFVD010000479.1, from coordinate 6,213 downwards.
GAGCAGAAATAATAAGAATGTTTCCACGCATCGTCTACGAATCGTTTCGCCACCAGGCGCGCCGCAAGCTGCTCGCCGGCATCGCAATCGCGCTAGGCGTAGCGGTCGCCACTGCCATGATCGCGGTCGCGACCGACATCGGCGACAAAATCAACCGCGAATTGCGCAGCTACGGCGCGAACCTGGTCGTCACTCCGCAGGAAGACACGCTCGACGTGGAAATCGGCGGCGTCAATCTGAAGCCCCCCAGCGACGGCGCGTTCCTCAATGAAGCCGATCTTCCGAAAATTCGCGGCACCTTCTGGCACAACAACATCGTCGGCTTCTCGCCCATGCTGCCCGTCACCGTAAAACTCGGTAGCGGCAGCAGCGCGAAAGATGTCACGCTCGTAGGCACCTACTTCAATAAGCCCCTCCACTTCGGCAAGCAAGACTTCACCACCGGCGTACGGATCACGCATCCGTGGTGGAAAGTCTCGTGTGGGGACGGGCGACTCGAAGACTCGCCAGCGGCTTGCGGCTGGCCGAATGATGACTCTCAAAATATCCTCGTAGGCGAGCGCCTGGCGACAAAACTAGCCAAGAAGCCCGGTGACACACTCGATGTCGCGGGCCGCCAACTCACCATCTTCGGCATCCTCTCGACCGGCGCAGCCGAAGATGACGAGATCGTCGCTCCGCTCGCCCTCGCGCAACACATTCTCGGCAAGCCCGGCGCCGTGCGCCGCGTCTACCTCAGCGCTTTGACCAAGCCGCAGGATGCGTTCGCCACCCAGGATCCAAATACGATGACGCCCGAGGTCCGCGACCGCTGGTACTGCTCGCCCTACGTGCAATCGATCGCGTTCCAATTACAGGAAGTCATCCCGCATTCGCACGCCGAGCAGATCCGCCAGGTCGCGCAAAACGAAGGCGCAGTGCTCTCGCGCATCAAGGGACTCATGCTACTGGTCACGCTGGCCGCGCTGTTCGCATCCGCCCTCGCAGTCTCGGCCGCGATGGCTACAGCCATTTTTGAGCGCCGCGTCGAAGTCGGTCTGATGAAAGCCCTCGGCGCCGGCAGTCTTGGGGTCTCCGCGATCTTCTTTGCGGAGGCACTCCTTCTCGCGCTCGTCGGCGGCATTGCCGGATTCTCCGCCGGAGCTCTACTCGCCCGCCAGATCGGTCGCTCCATCTTCAACTCGCAGATTTCCATCGAGCCCGTGCTCTTCCCTGTCATCCTCGCCATCGCCATCTTCGTAACCTTCGCCGGAAGCGCCGCCGCCATCCGCCGCGCCGTAAAATTCGATCCCGTCTTCGCGCTGCGAGGTGAAGGATGAGCATTACCGGCACGCTTCCTCACACGCCGAAACAGGTCGCCGACCGCCGCGCGCGGGCACCGCACACTTCTATGTTTACGCGCATGCTTCTCCGCGCCGCCGTCCTCCGTCGCAGGCGCGCAGCCGCCGCATTGCTCGCCATGATCGTTGCTGCAGCCGTCGCCACCGCGATGATGAACCTTTACGTCGATGTGCAGGCCAAGCTCCGCAGCGAGTTCCGAAATTACGGCGCTAATGTTGTCGTCGTCGGAAAGGACGGCCAGTCCCTACCCGACGACGCACTCGCTAAAGTCGAATCCGCAACCGGCCCCGGCGCAAAGGCACTGGCCGTTCCTTTCTCCTACGCCGTCGCTCGCACCAATGACGGGCAATCCGTAGTAGTCGTCGGCACCGACTTCACCCGCGCTCGCCAATTGAACCACTGGTGGAAGGTGAGCCATTGGCCGCATGACCCGAACGAAGTGCTCATGGGCACTCTAGCCGCGAATATAGTCAGCCCCAATCGCCAGCCCTTCGAACTCACTTTCCAGGGCAAAGTGGTGGAACTTACTCCCGCCGGTATGCTCCAGACCGGCGCCGGGGAAGACAGCCGCATCTATCTCGATCAATCCGAATTTCAGAACTGGACCGGCGTCGCGCCCTCCACGATCGAGGTCGCAGTCAATGGCACCACCCCGGAAGTTGAAACATCGATTCACAAACTTGCCCAGCTTCTGCCGTCGGCCGACGTCCGACCCGTGCGGCAGATTATGGAAGGCGAGGCCAACGTGCTGAACAAAACGCGCGCTACTCTCTATGCTGCAGCGGCGCTGGTCATTTTGACTTCTGCTTTGTGCGTTCTCGCCACGCTGATGGGGTGGGTCTTCGATCGCCGCCGCGACTTCGCGATCATGAAGGCCCTGGGCGCTTCAGAACGTCTGGTCAATGGATTCTTCGCGGCCGAAGCCGCGGCCATGGGCGCGGTCGGCGCGATTCTCGGTTTCTTCATCGGCATCGGCATCGCCGTCTGGATCGGACGTGTCAATTTCCACGCCCCGGTGGTACCACGCTTCAGCGTCTTCCCATATGTGTTCGCCGGCAGCGTTGCCGTGGCCCTAATATCGGCCATCCTGCCCATCACTATGCTCCGACGCATCCAACCCGCTATGATTCTGAGAGGAGAGTAGGGGTAGAAGGGATCAGATCAGGATGATTCGACTCAAGAACATCACGAAGAGTTATCCCGCCAGAGCGGAAGAAAATGATGGCGGACACACTCTGATTAATGCGCTCGACGACATCTCTCTCTCCATCGCGCCCGGCGAGTGGGTCGCGGTGATGGGCCCTTCGGGCTCCGGCAAGAGCACCCTGGTCAATCTCATCGGATGCCTCGACCGTCCCACCAGCGGCGAAATCTGGCTTGACGGACGAAACGTCGCCAACCTCAGCGCGTCGGACCTCAACCATGTCCGCGCCGAGACCGTCGGCTTCATCTTCCAGCAATTCCACATGATCCCGTATCTCACCGCTGTCGAAAACGTGATGCTCGCCCAGTACTTCCACAGCATGACTGACGAACAGGAAGCCCTCGAAGCGCTCGATCGCGTCGGCCTCAAGGACCGCGCCGAACACCTGCCTTCACAGCTCTCCGGAGGCGAGCAGCAGCGCGTGTGCATCGCCCGCGCCCTAATCAACGATCCCAAGATCGTGCTCGCCGACGAGCCCACCGGCAACCTCGACGCCGCCAACGAAGAAATTGTCCTGCGCCTGCTCCGCGACCTGCATCAACAGGGACGCACCATCGTCATGGTGACGCATGATCCCGTAGTGGCGCGCCTGGCCGACCGCCGCATCGAATTGCATCACGGCAAAATCACCGCCCAGGAAGTTTTTGCCATGGCCGACGACGAGCAATTCGACGAAGTGCTGGAGGAATTATTTGCCTTGGAAGAGAACGGCCAAATTGCTGAGATTGGAAGGATGGAAGTTCACGGCGCTCTGCCCGTATCCATCGCCGTGGAAAAAATGGCTGCCATGGGACTGGTGACGACGCGCCCGCAACCTCCCGGAGCGCACGATCACAAGCCCTTCATTAATCCCTGTCACGATGCCCTGAAGCCCGCAGGCTTTTCGACCGGCGACGGCTCCGCGATCGTCGAACTCACTCCGCGTGGACACCAGCGCGCCGCCGACATCATCCGGCGTCACCGCCTGGCCGAGCGACTGTTTACCGATTCGCTCGCCATGGACAGCGAAACCGAAATCGAGCAACAGGCCTGCAAGTTCGAGCACATCCTCTCACCCGAAGCCACCGACAAGATTTGTGCCTTCCTCAACCACCCCCTCACCTGTCCCCACGGCGCCCCCATTCCGCCCGGCCCCTGCTGCGGACGCCGCGCCGAATCAAAGCAAAGCTCCGGCGCGGTGTTCCATAAACATTAGTTTGGCTTTTTTCGTGCGGTGACGGGGCTTCGCCCATCTAGGAGACCCGGCGAGCCGCATCTCTAAGGCCGACTTAGCCTTGTGAAACCTACCTCTTCCCAAAAAACTTCCCAAACCCCAGCCGCACCTGCACCGTATTGATCCCCGGATTCGGCGACGTCAGCCCCGCGTTCGAAATATGCATGTATCGGACATCCACCGACCAGGTGTGCTCCCCCAGAAAATGCATCCCGAAAGCCGCGCTTGACGTGAAGTTTATCGTCGAGGTTCCCGCCGGAACTTCGTGCGTCGTAAACAATGTCCCGCCATTCAACTCGAGGTACGGGGCAACATGGCCGCGGGTGGCGAAAATCCACTTCAAGCCCAGCGGATTCACGCCCGCCCCGTATGAAGTATTTGCCCGTTGTGACACAACGAACGCCGGCACCGCGTCCACCGCAAATTCGAATCGTCCGTTGAGAAATCCCGGCCCATGCGGAGCCGTCAGGATCCACCCGTAGCGGACTCCAGCGTTCCACACGCTCGTATCTTTCGTTCCGCCCGCAACCGAGTGACCTCCGCCAGTCCAAACCTGGAGCTCATGACCGCCCTCCTCCGGGCGATCCTGGCCGACGGCAAGTGAAACCGCAAGAAAGAGTGTCAGAGAAAGACAGCCCGCACCCCGAGTTGAAAGCGTCATAAGTGTGGTCAAGGTCGATACGTGAACACGGCCGATACGTGAACACGAACGATACGCGAACCCGCGCCAGGAAACAAATCTACTCCCTACAGTCCCAGCCCGCCATCTACCGCCAGCACCTGCCCGGTAATAAACTGCGGAGCCGTTGCAAAGAACATCACTGCCGCGGCAATATCCGCTGCCGTCCCGCTCCGGAGCATCGGCGTCTGCTTCGCCGTCTTTTTCATGAATGAGGCCGCCGATTTCTCTCCCAAATCAATCATCCCAGGAGCCACCGCATTCACTGCAATCTCTGGCGCCAGCGCCTTCGCCATCACTTTGGTCAGCATATGGACCGCCGCTTTCGAGGAACAATAATGCGCATGCGTCGCCCACGGACGTAGCCCACCGAGCGAACCCATATTAACGATGCGCCCTCTGCGCTTTCTCAAATGCGGTAGCGCCTCTCGCGACACGAGAAACGGTCCGCGGGTGTTCGAAGCAAAAATCGCATCCCACTGCGCTACCGAAATCTTTTCAAACTCGACGGTTTCGTAATTCGCGGCATTATTCACCAGCACGTCGATTCCGCCCAGTTCTGTCGCCACTTCCTTCACCATCTCCCGGACACTCTGCTCATCGGTAACATCGCACCGCACCGCCAGTGCCTCCACGCCATGTTCCGCCAACTCTCGCACCACGGCCCCCGCCTCGCGCGCCGACTCACGATAAGTAATGGCCACGTCCGCGCCGTTTTCAGCCGCGGCCAAAGCGATCGCGCGCCCCAGTCGCTTCGCCGCTCCCGTCACCAGCATGGTCTTCCCTGAAAGTGGCAGTCCGTTCGTAATCATCTCTTGTGTCGTCATCCCGGGCGTCGTCATCTCGGAATTCTACGCCCCTCGGTGTATTGGAAACCCTGCACCGGAACTGCTACACTCCCTCGCATGAAGCAGCCTCGGGAAGTCGTCGTTTACTCCCGCAAGGGATGTCATCTCTGCGAAATTGTCAAAGAGAGCATCGTCAAGCTGCACAAGCGTGGCGGCTTCACCTGGCGGGAAATCGACGTGGACTCCGACGCCGAAATCCGGCGCCTCTATACCGACGAGGTCCCAGTAGTCTTCATCAACGGCCGCAAAGCCTTCAAGTACCGCATGGATGAGCAGGAATTCCTACGGAAACTGAGCGCCTGAGCTTCGCTCGGCAGTCCTCCGTGTCCCCTGTGTTCCCCGTGTTCTCTGTGGTAAAGGGTTCTCTTGGCGCTGGTTCATACTTCACTTCCGCCGTTTAACTTCAACTTCCCCAAACTGAGCGCCTGAGCCGCACTCTACAGTCCTCTGTGTTCCCCGTGTTCCCTGTGGTAAAGGGTTCGCTTAGCGCCGGTTCATACTGCACTTCCACCGTTTAACTTTCAACTTCCGCATTCTGCATTACAATCACCCCCAATGCTTCGCACTCAGCTCTACGCCGATCCGGCTGGCCGCTTCGTCCACAACGTTGTCCTCGAGAGTTGCCGCCAGAACGGAAGCAAGACAGCGCTGATTGACACTTCCTGCGATCGCCGCGTCACTTTCGCCGAATATGGCAGCCTCGTCGAATCCCTTGCCCGCGGCCTCATCGCCGCCGGACTCGCTCCCGGAGAAGTCGTTGCGATCTTCCTCCCCAACTCCTGGGAATTCGCCATCACTTATCATGCGGCCACGCTCGCCGGAGCTATCCCGACACTCCTCAATCCCTCGTATCGCGAGCGCGAGATCGGCTATCAACTGGAAAACTCCGGCGCCGCTTTCCTCATCACCGACGCTCCGCTTCTGGAAA
>DATFVD010000478.1:0-16338 GCA_035260505.1 Terriglobales bacterium | reverse complement strand
AGGCAGGGTTTGGGAACCGTCAAAAGTCGTAGTAATCGGACCCGGAAAATACTGCGCCATCACATTGTTGAGATCCTGGTCGGACATTGCCTGAGAAAGGGCATTATCGATATTTGCGATATCACCCGTGTCCCACACATCACCGCCGATATAGAAATTCATGAATCTCAAGTCCTGAATTGTTTTGCCGCCCTGGTACTTGAGATCGTGTTCTGGAGTGGGTGCGATGCCTGGCGCTATCGCCTTCGGCGAAAGTGATCCAGCCCGTTTCCTGAAAGCCTTCTCCGCACTGGAGCCTCGCCGAACATAGACGTTCATAGGACGCTGTCTTCCTTTAATTTCCTTGGCACTCATGTGACCTCCTTTGCTCTTGATTCCTGCTGCCAACGACAGCTGCTATCAGCGGGATAGCCGCCGCCCGAAGCATTATCGGGTCGACTCTCCATTGGCTTCGCCTAACCTCACAATTTTCCTGCGATGTAGCCCGTACAGCAAGTCGGCAATCCTGGACATTAACCGCCCGGAATTACTTACGCGGCCGGCGCGGCTTCGGTTTTGGTTTTGGTTTCGGGTGGGGCTTCGGTTTTGGTCTCGGCGGATTTACCCGCCCCGGCCCTCCCACAGTTCCTCCGCCGCCCAGCGCTGTCGGCGCCGGAAGTTTCGGAGGCCCAAGCGGCGCTTGCGTCGGATCAAAACAATCAGACATGTCATCGGCCGTGTCCAACCGCGGATTGATAGAGGGAATGCCGAACAAACTCTGGCAGAATTTCACCAGGCTGATGTGAGAGCGCTGCGTCTGCGAGACGTATCCCTTCCGCGCATACGGGCTGATGACAAGACAAGGCACGCGGGAACCGTAGCGAAACTGCTGGCCGTCAAACTCCGGGTGGGCGTCCCCCGGATACTGAGCTCGACGGCTGTCCCATTGTTCAATATTGGGCGGCACGACGTGGTCGTACCATCCACCCCAGTCATCCCAGGTCACGAAAACGACCGTGCGCGGCCATAAGCCGCCATCCACAATGGCCTGAATCTGCTGGCCCGTCCATTCCGAACCAGGAGTAATGTTCTGCGTGGGATGTTCGCTGTAGTTGGGACTGCCGCCGTCCCCATAGATCCAGGAGACAGAGGGGAGCTGGCCGGCGGCCGCCTGATGGGCGAACAGGTCTCGGCTGTGATTCTGCGAACTTTTGGCCAGTTCCCGAATGTAGTGAAACGCATAACCGCCGTAGTTGCCCCAAGTAAGTCCCGCACTCTGCAGCGCCATCGGCAACGATTTCAGATCGTATAAATTTGTTGGCGAGTTGCTGAAGGGTGGATTGTTGATGACGGGCGAATCAGCGGTAATCAGCATGAGGTGGCTGGGAGTCGACGGCCCGGCCACTTCCGAAAAAAAATGGTCGCAGAGCGTGTATTGCTTCGCCAGAGCAAAGTAGGTCGGGATGTCCGCCCCGGAATATTGCAGCCGATACCGCTGTTCTGCATCACGTTTCATCCACGTTTCATGGCGATGGTTCGGATCAAACGTAGGAGGATTCGGCGCCTTACCCAACCGGTTATCGCCTTCCGAGTTCGGGAATGTGCCGAAGTAGCTGTCGTAGGTGTGGTTTTCCTTCACGATGATCACCACATGGTCTACCAGTGGACTCAGCGTTACTGCACTACCGGCTTTCGCTTTCATCCTTTTTCTCCTTGGAACGGTCTTTGGGCTCTCCTGGAGTCTGTCCTCTCCCACAGCGGTCTTCTTATCGTAAAGAATAGTGCTGAAGGGACGGGTGGCGTTTCACGCTTTAAGAAAAAGGCCGTGGACAATATGCGGCGACCGTGCGGTCGTTACTATTTTATGACTGGATGTAGGTCTTATCCACTAGAACGAGGGCTGTGCCTTTTTCCCTTCACGCCTCTTTGAAAATTCAAACGTCCCCTGGGGATTTGGAGCGATCGTTCAGTAATCCATCCCGCCACAGATTGACAACCATAACGCCACTGCCCTACTATCATGTTCACGATGACTTCGCTGACCCATCGCCATCACCATCATCACCATGCGATGAGCGTGTCGGCGGGGGACAACGGATAACCAAAAAGCACTTATAGGAAATCCAAGCCCGCTGGCGCACAACTCGCCCAGTGGGCTTTTTGTTTTGTGCCCGGCTTTGGGAATCTGACAAGGGAATTAGGAGGATCCAATGGAAATCGACTTTGACAAGATGCAGGGTTTGGCACCCGCTGTCATTCAGGATGCGGGCACCGGAGAGCTCCTGATGGTGGGCTTTATGAACCGGGAGGCCCTGGACATGACCCTGTGCACTGGATTCGTGACGTTCTTCAGCCGCACTCGCCAGACACTGTGGACCAAGGGCGAGAGTTCCGGCAATCGCCTGCAGGTGGTTGCAGTCTGGACCGACTGCGATCGGGATACGGTGCTTCTGCGCGTCCGCGTGCTGGGCGAGGGCAAGGTGTGCCACACCGGGACGCGTTCCTGCTTCACCCAGGAACTTCCTTTGGGAAACGCGCTCGGAGCTCCACGTAAGCAAGAAAGGGCTGCCCAATGAAACTGCGACTGGGCATCCCTAAAGGAAGTTTGCAGGAAGCGACGCTGAGCCTCTTCACGCGCGCCGGACTACGCGTGTACACCAATGCCCGTTCCTATTTCGCCTCCACGGATGATCCCGATATCGAATGCCTGCTCATTCGTGCTCAGGAAATGGCCCGGTACGTCGAACATGGCGCCCTGGATGCTGGCTTGACTGGCTTGGACTGGGTGCTCGAAAGCGGTCTCGATGTAGTCAAGGTCACTGACCTGATCTATGCCAAACAAAGCATGGGCAAGGTCAAGTGGGTGCTTGCCGTGCCCGAGGATTCGGGCTTCCAAAAACTGGAAGACCTTGATGGCCGAATCATTGCCACCGAGCTGGTCAGCTTCACCCGCAATTATTTCGCCAGCAGGAACGTTGCCGTCCGGGTCGAGTTCTCCTGGGGCGCAACCGAAGTCAAGCCACCGTTACTCGCAGACGCCATCGTCGAAGTCACGGAAACGGGCAGTTCACTGCGCGCCAATCATTTGAGAATTCTTGAAACGGTTCTTGAGTCCAACACCCAACTGGTCGCCAACAAGGCCGCATGGGCCGATCCTTCCCGGCGAGAAAAGATTGAGAATCTCGCCGTCATGCTCAACGGAGCTATGGCCGCGCATGGGAGGGTCGGTCTGATGCTCAATGTGCGCAAAGCGGACTTGCCTGCCGTTCTCTGCCTTCTGACAGCACTGAAAAATCCGACTGTCGCGCCCCTGGCGGATGGCGAGTGGGTCGCGGTCAACACCGTCATCGAGGAGCACACCGCCTGGACGCTGATTCCGAAGCTGAAGCAAGCCAACGCTCAGGGCATCGTCGAATATCCGCTGAACAAGGTGGTGATGTAATGCAGAAGGACGTGACGCGCAACGACGTGATGCGCATTCTTGAAGGCCCCGCGCAAGCTCGTCTGGTGACGGCGCTGGCCGAGCGCGGTGCGACCGATCTGGCAGAGGTCGAACCCGCGGTCCGCCGCATTGTGAATGACGTCCGGCGCAACGGTGATCGCGCAGTGCGCCGCTACGCCACAAGTTTGGACGGGCTGCGCAAAGGCGAGCCACTCCGCGTTCCCAACGAAGAGTTGTACGAGGCTTGGGAGCAAACTCACCCGGAGCTGCAAAAGGCGATCGAGCAGGCGGCAGGCAACATCCGCCGCTTTGCGGAGTGGCAAGCGCCCAAGGACAAGGAGAAAGAATGGCTGCGCGAAATTCAGCCCGGCGTCTCGGTGGGCCAGTTGGTGCGCCCTCTGGAATCGGTGGGATGCTATGTCCCGGGCGGCCGCTATCCTTTGCCGTCTACCTTGCTCATGACGGTGATTCCCGCGCAGGTCGCCGGTGTGAAGCAGATTCGCGTCGCGTCTCCACGTCCGGCGCAGGCAACCTTGGCGACAGCGGCATTCCTCGGCGTGCGCGAGTTCTACCGGGTCGGAGGGGCACAGGCTATCGCCGCCCTTGCTTATGGAACTGAAGAGATTCCGCGCGTGGACAAGATCGTCGGTCCGGGCAACCGATACGTAACCGCAGCCAAGAAACTCGTGGCCTTCGATTGCGCCATTGAATTTCTGGCTGGACCTACCGAAGCTGTGATCATCAGCGCGGACGGCGATCCGGCTTGCATCGCGTCCGATCTGGTTGCCCAGGCGGAACATGATCCCGACGCGCTGTGCATCTTCATAACAACATCGCGCGCGTTGGCGACAAGAGTTCAGAAAGAGGTGCAGAAGCGCACGCGTGCCAACCCGATCGCCGCCCAATCACTCTCGCGTCGTGGCGCCATTCTTCTGGTCGCGTCTCTTGACCACGCTGTCGAGATATCGAACCGCATCGCGCCCGAGCATCTCACACTCCCAGCGTCATTGGCGCCTGCAGTGCAGCACGCAGGCGCGGTTTTCCTGGATGAGTTCACACCTCAAGCCGCGGGCGATTATGTCTCCGGACCAAATCATGTGCTGCCCACTGGCGGGATGGCCCGTGTGCGTGGCGGCCTCAATGTGCACGATTTCGTCCGCGTCATTGCCTGTCAGCAAGTGTCCCGCGCAGGAATCCGCCGAATCGCTCCGCCCGGCATTACGCTGGCCAACGCCGAAGGCTTGACGGGACACGCGGAAGCATTCCGAGTGCGGTGCTCTCATGCTTGAAGCTCGCGACGCGGTAAAACATCTCCACGCTTATCGGCCACCTCTGGCGGGACGAACCGGACTGCGCCTCGATTTCAACGAGAGCACAGTGGGATGTTCTCCGCGCGTGCTGGCCCGCTTGCGGTCGCTCGATTCGGAGTTCCTGGCGCGCTATCCCGAACGCGAGCCGGTTGAAAAGGAGGTCGCGGATTTTCTCGGACTCGATCCCGTGCAGGTTCTGCTCACCAATGGAGTCGACGAGGCGATTCATCTTCTCAGCTCCACGTATCTCGATCCCGGGGACGAAGCGCTCATTGTTGTCCCCACCTTCGCCATGTATGCGATCTTTGCGCGGGCCGAAGGCGCCAGCGTTGTCGAAGTGCGCGCCGGTGACAATTTCACCTTTCCAGAAAAAGACCTGCTCGCTCAGCTCAGTCCGCGAACCCGGCTGATTGCGGTGGCGAATCCCAACAATCCGACTGGAGCCGCAGTCGCAGGAGATGTCCTGATTCGGATTGCAGAAGCAGCGCCGCAAGCTGCCTTGCTTGTAGATGAGGCGTATTTCGAGTTTCACGGAGAAACGCTGATTACCCGCATGCGGCAGTTAGAGAATCTTTTCGTGGCGCGAACTTTTTCGAAGGCCTACGGCCTCGCCGGTTTGCGAATTGGCATTCTTGCGGGAGAAGCGCGGCAGATGGCGATGGTCCGCCGCGTGACCTCCCCATACAACGTCAACGCGGCCGCTCTCGCAGTTCTGCCCGAGGCTCTGCAAGATCAGGAGTATGTCGGCCGCTATGTCGCGCAAGTGCTGAGTAACCGGGAGAGATTGCAACAGGAACTTGGCAACCTCGGGTTGCACTACTGGCCGAGCCACGCCAACTTTGTGCTGGTGCGGGTTGGACCGGCGCACTCGGAGTTCGTTCAAGCCCTGCGCAGCCGCGGAATATTGGTTCGCGACCGCCACGCTGATCCCGGCTGTGAAGGCTGCGTGCGCCTGACGGTAGGATCGGATGAACACACGCAGACTCTCATCGGCGCTCTACGCGACATCGTCGAACGGCTTGGATTGCGAAAAGAATTGCGAAATGAGGTGCGGGCGTGAGGAAAGCCAGACTGCATCGCAAGACCGCGGAAACAGAAATTCGGATTGCCCTTACCATTGAAGGCCGTGGAAAGTATGAAGTCTCCACCGGTATCCGTTTTCTCGACCACATGCTGGAACTGTTCACGCGTCATGGTGGGTTCGACTTGAAGCTCGCCGCGCTGGGCGATTTGGATGTGGATCAGCACCATACCGTGGAAGATGTTGGAATCGCCCTGGGTGAGGCCTTCGACCGCGCACTGGGCAACCGGCGCGGCATCCTGCGAGCCGGATATTTCTTGATGCCCATGGACGAGACTTTAGGTCTGGCGGCGGTGGACTTTGGTGGCCGCGCGGTGGCCGTGGTCCACACCAAGGTCCGCGCGACGCGGGTCGGCGATCTGCAGACGGAACTGATGTCCGACTTCTTTGAGGGCTTCGCACGCGGCGCACGCGCAAATGTTCATGCCCGTGTGCTCTACGGGCGCTCCAGCCATCACAAGATCGAAGCACTCTTCAAAGCTTTTGCGCGCGCGCTTCGCGTAGCCTGCTCCCGCGACCGGCGTTTGGGACGGATGCTGCCGAGCACCAAGGGGCTGCTGTGATCGCGATCGTGGATTACGGCGCGGGCAACCTGAATTCGGTCAAGAAGGCGTTCGACTATCTCGGTGCTGAAGTCGTCGTAACTACGCATCCTGAAACCGTCGCCAAGGCGGACAAGATTGTTCTGCCTGGCGTCGGCCACTTTTCCGCGCTGGGCGTCCTCGACCAGACCGGCTTGAGGGAGGTATTGCTGCAAGGCGCGAGAGCCGGCAAGCCCTTCCTCGGCATATGCCTGGGAATGCAGTGGCTGTTCGACGGCAGCGACGAGGCTCCTCAGCTGGAGGGAGCAGGAATTCTTGCGGGTCGATGCCAGCCGTTTCCGTCGTCGGTGAAATCGCCTCACGTCGGATGGAACTCGCTGCTGCCCAAGGAAAGCTCGGTCCGGGAAGCTTCAGACTGGAAAAGCTCGCGCTTGCTGCGTAATGTCGCAGCAGATTCCTTCGTGTACTACACCCACTCATTTCAAGCGCCGGTGGTTGATGCCACCACGGCGGCGAGTGAATACGGAGCGAGGTTCTCCGCTGTCGTCGAACAAGAAAATATTTTCGGAGTACAGTTCCATCCGGAAAAATCGTGGACCGTGGGACTTCTCATCCTGAAAACTTTCTGTGAGGTTGAGTGCTGACCAAGCGCATCATCGCCTGTCTCGATGTAGACGACGGCCGGGTCGTGAAAGGCGTGCAGTTTCTTAATCTGCGCGACGCTGGCGACCCGGCCGACTGCGCCGCTGCGCACGCCCGCGACGGCGCGGACGAAATCGTTCTGCTCGATATCACAGCTACCAGCGACAAACGCCGGACGATGCTCGATGTTGTCGGGCGCACGGCGCGCGGTCTCTTTATTCCGTTCACGGTCGGCGGAGGAATTAGAGAACTCTCCGACGCCGGAGATGTGTTCGAGGCAGGCGCCGACAAGATCGCCATCAACTCGGCCGCGGTGAAGGACCCGGCGCTAATCGGAAAAATCGCCGCTCGTTTTGGCTCGCAAGCGGTCGTGGTGGCCATTGATGCCCGGAGGATGAACGGCAGTTTCGAAGTGTTCGTTGCCGGAGGGCGCATCCCCACAGGCCGGGACGCGCTGCAATGGGCGCGGCAGGCAGCCGATTGCGGCGCAGGCGAAATCCTGCTCACTTCAATGGACCGCGACGGAACGCAGGCCGGTTTTGATTGTGAATTGGTGCAGATTGTCGCCGACGCAGTTTCCATTCCTGTGATCGCGTCGGGGGGCGCCGGCTCCGCACAAGACTTCATTGACGTGTTCCGCAATGGGCGCGCTGACGCCGCTCTGGCGGCTTCCATCTTCCATTTCGGTATCGAAAACATCGGACAATTGAAGCGTGAACTGAGCGCCGCCAGCATCCCCGTGAGGTGGCCATGCTAATTCCGTCGATCGACCTCATGGACGGCAAGATCGTCCAACTGGTTCAGGGGGAAAAGAAGAAACTGGAGTTCGATAACTTCGACTATTGGATCGAGCGCTTCTCGAAGTATCCCGTGGTCCAACTCATCGACCTCGACGCAGCGCGCGGCGCCGGCGACAACCGCTCCTTGGTGAAACAGATCGTCGGCCGCCTGAACTGCCAGGTTGGCGGCGGCATCCGCAACCTGGAAACCGCACGGGAACTTCTGAACCTGGGTGCGCGCAAGGTCATCATTGGCTCTGCGTTGTTGACTGAGGGTCGGATCAACCACGAGCACGCTCGCGCACTGGCAGACACGCTCCCGAAGGCGGCACTGATGTTTGCTCTCGACTCTCGGGGAGGCCGAGTCGCGATTGACGGATGGCGCACGCAGACTACCTTGACGGCCTTCGACATGATTCGCGACCTGGAGCCGTTCTGTGAGAGCTTCCTCTACACCCACATCGACACCGAGGGCTTGATGGGCGGGATTCCGATGGAAACGGTGCATTCCATCCGGCGCGCAACGACCCGGCACCTCGTAGTGGCCGGCGGTATCACCGAACAGCAGGAGATCGACAGTCTCGACGTGCTGGGAATTGATGCCGTGGTCGGCATGGCGCTCTACAGCGGAAAAATTCGCGGTTGAACCAACTTAGTCCAACGGACTTGGTGGAACAACCCTAGGGGAGTGCCGTCCGGTCAGGATTGGCATCTGTTACCCTCTTGTAGAATAGGTTGGCTTTGTGTAGTTGACCTTCCCTGACGGTTGATGATGCCTTACCAGCGCGGCGATTTGCCGATTCAGATTTTTCGGTTTGAACAGATTGCTATTGGCCAGCAAGCCGAATTTCTTCATAACCTTACCGAGCGTGATATCGAAGCATTCGCGTCTCTAACGGGAGACTTCAACCCACTTCACGTCGACGAAGTTTTCGCGCGGAAAACAATGTTTCGAAGGCCGGTTGCTCATGGCATGCTTTCAGCGGCATTTGTTTCAACTCTAATTGGGACGCTGCTGCCAGGCGGCGGGGCGCTATGGGTTTCTCAGAAACTGGACTTTCACAGTCCGGCTCGAGTCGGTGACGTGCTAAACATAAAAGCGAAGGTCAAGCGGAAGTCAGACGCAAGTCGCACCATCACGTTGGAAATCGAAGTCACGAACCAGGACAGTCAGAGCCTCGTAAGCGGGGAATCAGTTGTCAAGGTGCTTGAAGTGGCAGAAGAGAAAACGATGACGCAAAACGGTGATGTGGGATTGACGGTCCTGGTTACGGGAGGTAGCCGCGGGATTGGCGCGGCTATCGCGGGGCGCCTTGCGATGGATGGCCACGCTGTGGTCGTGAACTATCGCCAGAGTGCCACGGAAGCCGATCGAGTTGTACAAGCGATAGTGGAACGTGGTCAGAAGGCCCTTGCCGTCCGAGGTGATGTATCGGAAGAAAAAGACGTAGAGGGTATCTTCTCGTCGGCTCAGAAGGCTTTTGGGGACGTCCAAGCGGTTGTCCATTGCGCTGGGTCCGGCAGCGTGCTCCGGCCATTTGACCAGTTGAGCTGGGCGGACTTCGATCGCCAACTGGGAGTTCACGTGAAGGGGGCTTTTCGGTGCGCCAAGGCTGCACTGCCGAAGATGATCGCGGCCCAACGTGGCGCTTTTGTGTTTATCGGTTCTGTTGCGGCTGACGGAGTTCCACCGATACAGCAGGCCGACTACGTCGTTGCGAAGTCGGCATTGGCGGCGCTCGCTCGATCGCTGGCCGCCGAATACGGTCCCCGGGGAATTCGAGCCAACACAATTGCGCCGGGAATGACCGTAACGGACATGATCGCGGACTTGCCCGAGAAGGCGAAGCTGCTCACTCGCATGCAGACGCCACTGCGGCAACTCGCAGAACCCGCTGACATTGCAGCAACCGCATCATTTTTGCTCAGCCCTGGCGCGCAGCATATTAGCGGTGAAACGGTGAGGGTGTGTGGGGGAGCCGTGATGCTATGACGCCGTGCCCTCCCGATATTACGCAATATCCGGAACTGTTACGGATCGTGGAACTCATTGGTTCGGAGAATCCGTTGCAGCGCAAACGCATTCTTAACTTCCTTGCTCAGCAGAATGGCGGATATTTCGAGTTTGCTGAGGAGTTGAGCCGGAAACTGAATCACTCGATTCTGTGCTCGGACACGGAACGCCTCACCGCCGCACGCGCATACAATCACACTTGCATGGAAATCTTGCGCGAGCAGATCCGATTCCGCAAGGCAGGTACTTATTTGATTCAAGATGCGGAAGTGGCGGAACAAACTGTTTACAGCCAGAAAGAGCGGATGCGCGCGTACATCGTAGGCCTCTTGCTGTCGTACCTTTTCTGGCCGAACCACTACGAGATGTTCCAGTTCTATCTGGATTATCTTCGGGAGATCGAGGTCGGGCAGTGCCTTGAGGTCGGAGCAGGGCATGGCCTATTTACTGCAGAAATGCTTCGAAAATTCCCCGCCGCCGTCCTCGAGGTCATCGACATCAGCACCACGTCGATTGGAGTAGCTGGCGAGATTCTGGAAGCGTTCGGGATCGATCGCTCCCGAATTCAATTTACCCATGCGGACTTCATGAACGCGCCTTTAGCGGCCGCGTCCTACGATTGCATTGTCATGGGCGAGGTCCTTGAACACGTTAATGACGCGCTTGGATTTCTGCGAAAAACAGCGTACTATCTGCGCCCTAACGGCACCGTTTTCCTGACCACTTGCGTGAACTGTCCTGCGCCTGACCATGTGTATCACTTTCATACGGTGGAGGAGATCCGAGAACTTATTCGGTCCGCAGGGCTGCGCATTCGAAAAGAGCAGGCTCTCGCTGCCGAAGCCGTCCCAGAAGAACTCTGGCAGAAGGAACTTGTGACCATCAACTATTCGGCTGTACTCAGCGCGAAGGAAACGACGTGATGGCGGCAGACAGCGAGACTTTGAATGCCGCTCTAAGGCGTCTCTCACGTGACTCGAGTTACAGCGCTTACGCTTCCGCAGCGAATGCATTGCATGAACTCACACCGGAGGCGTCGGAGCTTCAAATACTGAGAGTCGCCATTTCCCGCAATTTCACGGTCGAGGGCATGGTTCCGGTGCTCGAAGCTGAGTTGGCCCGCGCGGGGTTCTATCCGCAAGTGTATTTGGGCGAGTTCGATGCGATTTCTCAAGATCTTCTGGATCTCCAGAGTGGGTTGTACTCTTTCCGGCCGGACTTCATCGTTATTGCCCATTGGCTGGAAACGCTGGCTCCGCAATTCGGATCCCGTTTCATCTCCATGTCACCGGCCGAAGCGACTGCTGAGATCGATCGTGTTCTGGAGGAGATCAGAACGCGAATCGCAACGGTGCGACAGCATTCGGCAGTGCCTGTACTGGTGAACAATTTTGTTCTGCCTCCATATCCTACGCTGGGTATTCTGGATTCGCAATCTGAAAGTCATCAAATCGGCGGCATCTTACGCTTGAACGCTGGCATACAGACGATTGCTCGGGAATTTCCCGACGTATATGTAGTCGACCTGATGAGCTTAAGCGCTCGACTCGGATACGAACAGACCTTCGATGAGAGGTACTGGCACTTCGGCGGGTCACCGCTAAGCCGAGCTGCAATGTGCGCGCTTGGACGGGAGTATATGAAGTTCATCCGCGCATTGCGCGGCCGCGTGCGAAAGTGTTTGGTCGTGGATTGCGACAACACACTGTGGGGCGGAATTATCGGAGAGGACGGAATTGGCGGCATCAAGCTGGGGAGCGCTTACCCGGGCTCCTGCTACACGACGTTTCAACGGGAGATATTGAACCTGAAAGATCGCGGCGTCATCCTGAGCGTCTGCAGCAAGAACAATGAGGAGGATGTGAGAGAGGTCTTCCGTGATCATCCTGAGATGCTGCTGCGGGAAGAACACATCGCTGCATGGGAAGTAAACTGGGATGACAAAGTTACGAATCTACGCAAGATCGCCGCGCGATTGAACATCGGACTGGATGCGATTGTTTTTGTGGACGACAGCCGGTTCGAGTGTGATTTCGTCCGGGAAAACCTCCCCGAAGTTGAGGTGCTCAATCTCGGCGAGGAGCCTTCCGCGTACCTTCGACTTTTGAGTTCGAGCGGTTACTTCGATTCCCTAACTTTCTCGCGTGAAGACAGTCTGCGAACACAGATGTATCGGGCGGAGGCACAGCGGCAAGACTTGCAGAATTCAACGACGTCTTTGCCTGAATATTTGGCCAGCCTGCGGATGGTGGCCACTCTGGGGAAAGCGGACGAGATAACGATTGCTCGCATCGCTCAACTCACTCAAAAAACGAACCAGTTCAACCTGACAACACGCCGTTACACCGAGAGCGAAATCCGGCGTTTTGCGAGCGATCCGGCGATGGATGTGTTCTATATGAAATTGCGCGACCGGGTCTCCGATTTAGGCCTGGTGGGTGTGGCGATCCTGAAGTATGAAGGTCAGCAAGCAACCATCGATACCTTTCTCCTGAGTTGTCGAGCTCTGGGGCGCGGAGCAGAAGGAGTCCTTCTCGAGCACTGTTTGAAATCTGCAGCGAAGGCTGGCGCCGATCGCGTTTTGGGATGTTACTCCCGCACTTCCAGGAACGCCCAAGTGGCTGATTTCTATAATCGATGTCATTTTGCTACAGTGTCGCGTACCACGGAAGAGAGCGTCTGGGAGTTCGGGGCGAAAACGAACTTCTTTCGTGCGCCGGACTGGATTCAGGTTGAGGTTATTCCGTGCAAGGAGATCCATGCTGTCAAGTGAAGACAAGTTGAAGCAGGTTTTTGCGGACGTATTCGGAGTGGATTCGAACTCCATTGACGAGAACTCTTCGGTGGACACGATCGAAAAATGGAACTCTTTCAACCATATGAAGCTCGTGCTTGCGCTGGAAGAGCAATACGACGTGAGATTCCAAATGAATCAGACCATCGAAATGCTGAGCTACGCGCTTGTCAAAGTTGTGCTCTCCGAGCATGGGATTGTGTTCAATTAAAAGGCGTTTCGGCACCGAGTTGTCCATCCTCTCTGATACGCTCTTTGCAGTTCATCGTGCTATTGTTCAGGATTTCCCCGATTAGCGAGATTCCATCCACCGAGAGTGAACGAGATGCGGCGTCCCACGTTGGTTCCTGTCGTTAAAGAAGAACGTGACAGTTTTATGGAGATGGCCATTACTTACTTCAAGGAGGCGATCCCGGGATTCGAGCCGCAAGAGGATTTCAAAAAATATTTTTTTGACGGGATGTTCAAACCGAATATCTTTTGCGATTGGGTGGTTCGTAATGGGACGCGCGTTGGCTTTGTGATTTTCGGGATTGAAGATCACCTGTTTTTGCCCAGAAAAACCGGCTTCTTCTACGCTTTTTACATTGTGCCTGAGGCGCGAAAAGGCCCCGTAGCATCGTTGGTCATGCAAGAGTGCTGCCGGGTTTTGGACACATATCATCCCAGCAAGATCCAGCTAGAGGTCATCGAGGGAAATGAGGAGGCGAACAAGATCTGGACCTGGATGGGTTTCCGTCGTGTTTCATCCAAGTACTATTTGCTCGACCGAAAGTTCTGAAGACCACTACCCGTGACTCCGGACCTCAAAGGGATGCCGCCACTGCTTTTTCAGCGGCGATGCCAGCGCCACAATCGGGACGGGCCGCACGTCATGCGCTGCTTGAAGCTAAGGCCGATTCTGAGAGCCCTGCCGGAATCGATAAACTAAATGAACGATTGGGGTTAGGAATGGAGCCGACGACCAGAGTTGAACTGGTGACCTGCCGATTACGAATCGGCTGCTCTACCAACTGAGCTACGTCGGCCTTCTTTCGATTCTAAGACCCGCCTGCGATTCCTGCAAACAAAAGGTCGGGGCACTCAGCATTCAGCAACTTCAAGACCGGCTTTGCTGAATGCTGAGTGCTGAGTGCTGAGTGCTGACGGCTGAATGCTACGCGGCTTCCGCCAGCGCTTTGTAGTCGTCGTCGGATTGCCTGGGCAGCAGCACCCAGAGCGTGTAGATGCCAAGCGCCGTTCCGAGCGGGACATTCAACAGCGCCACGAAGCCTACGACCAAGGCAACCGTTCGCGCCCATTCCTGTCGTTGCAGCAAGCCCCAGCCGGCGAAGAAGCCTGCCGCAGCTTTCGCCAGTATCAACCATCCGACGAAGGTGAGTAGCGGCCGCAGCCAGACCGTGATCTCCGGTGGAGGACCGTCTGGAATATGGATCACGTGGCCGAAAATCGTTTGCGCGACAATGATCACGGCCACTCCCGCAACCACGTGCAACGCCGAGTATGCCATCCAGAGAATGCCTAACAGTCGAACGTGGTCGCGTACACGGCTACGCCGCAGCTCGATGAGCCCAAGCACGGTCTTGCCGCAGCGTACGCAGCGTGATTCTCCCGATTGCAACTGCGAACCACATTGATCGCAAAACATTTCCTTCTCCTCCGACCTCATACGCTGTTGTCAATGTATTGTACGGACGCAAGCACTCACCAGTTCCGAAACAAGCTCTCAGTTCCCGGTTCTCAGTTCTCAGTCGCTTAAAGACGGGTTCGGGTTACTGAGAACTGAGAACCGGGAACTGAGAACTCACCAAAAATGAAAAGGCCACCCGGCAACTTGGGCGGCCTTTTCTTTCAAGGGAGAATAGTCCCAACGGAGGTTTTATCCATCAGAACTTTCTGCGGGAATCTTATGAGCCTTAAAAGCGCAGTGTCAAGCAAAATGTGTGACTTAAATAGTCTTATTTTCAATAACTTACACGCCACGTCCACAAGTCAGCAAACGAGCTCAAAATCGTTCGAAATTCCGATTTTTCGACTCTAACGACCTTTTGATTGAACGACTTACCGCTCCCGAGGGGCCGGTCGACGGTTGTCTTCCAGGTGCAGCGAGATGATTTCCATCGCCTCCCGGCGATCAAACACGGAGTCCGGAAAAATCCGTTTTATGACCATCCGCAAGCCGCCAAATGCGATCCCAGCGACCAGCGCCAGTCCCACCACGATTCCGCAAAGAACAATCACATTGAACAATAAATTTGCCAGATTGTCTTTTTTGGTGACGTAGGTATTTTCATTCCAGGTGACATCGGCTTCGTAGCTGATCGACGACATCAGCGACCTCGCTTCGCCTTTTGAAAGCGGCCCTGCTGCGATCACAATGATTGGCCCCGTCCGCGTGTCAAAGAATGGACCCACATCGAGTATGGTCGCAACTCCCGGCTGCTGCTGCGGGACCGGGTGTGAGGGATCAACGTGCGAGGCATCAATCTGCCGCAGTCGTTCCGACGCAATCTGCGGCGTTGGATATTCAATCAGCATCAGCGTGGCATCGCCGGCGGCGGCCGCATACTTTCCAATCACAACTTCTGCGCCAGATTTGAAGTCCACCATCGAAGCCGGCACGGGCGACCCGACCCGATCGAGCGCCACCGGACCCAGAATGTACTTCGTCGTATTCTGTTCGAGATTCTGATCGAAAGCCCGCTTCGGAAGGTAGTTTGGCAGCGCAGGAGAATTGTCTTTGTTGCCCTCGGCTTGCGGCAGCAACCCGGCCAGTACCCGTAATTGCGCCGCCGACATGACGCTCATTCTGTCGAACACGGCATCTACCAGCACGTTCCCCTGCTGGAACAGCACGCGGTTATTTAGAAAAGCTGCGTGCCCGCCAATCGTTTCTTCCCCCATCTCGGCGGAGTAGTAATAGGTGAAGGCGCCATAAGCGCCGCTCGCATCTTCAAAAACAGCAGCTTTGATCACGAGATTGCGGCCGTCGTCGCGAGTGTAGGCCCCTCTCTCCAAACGCTGGAAGCCGTACTCCTTAAGGACGGCTGCATTCACCGCATCGGCGGCGGCCGGATCGTCACTCCTGGCGACGACGCCTTTCACCTCCCAGCCGGAAAACGCTATGGGAAGGACCGCGGTCGGAGAGACAGGCTTCGGAGAAACAGCTACCGGTGCAGGCGGCTGAGCAGCAAAGGCCACGGCGCAAAAACGCCCGCAAAAAACAAATATCAATCCGAGAGAAAGTTGTCGCGATAACTTCATGCGAAAAAGCACACACCCATACTACTGGTTAGACTACCGGCAGGCCGTGAAAGTTTCCACCCTGAGGGAAGCTGACGATCTAGGTCGTGTGAGGACGGGCGCCTCGCCCGTCCTAACCGAGCGCAGCTCTGCCTCACCGCGACGGCCGCATTCTAACGCGGTCGGGATCGAAGCGGCACTGATAAACGCACTAAGCTGGTGCCCATGCGTTCCGCTGTGAATCGATCCAATGTTCAAAAATGGTGGATTGGGCGGGAAGAAGGATCGGGAGTCTCAGGAACTACTTTTTCAAGAGGCTGGTATGGCTGGCCACGCACAGCCACTTGCGCTCCTGGAACACCCAGGTATCGGTAAAGCGACCGAAATGCTCATAAGGCTTGGCGCCGTAAGTGCCTTTCGTATGATAGATACCAGAAACAATCGCGGTTGTAGCGTACAGGTTTACCTTCACGTCCTGGATATTCATGAGGCTCGGCTGGAACTTAGGATCC
>DATFVD010000477.1:0-3202 GCA_035260505.1 Terriglobales bacterium | reverse complement strand
GAACAGATTTCGCGCAACAAGACTCGCACGCAACAGCCCAATCGGGAATCCCCAAACGGATTCAAACGTCAGACTTTATCCACTAGATCATTGCCATCTTAGACGGTTGCCCGCAGCGGAGCCGGCCGTAGAGTTCGAGGCCACGGGCTGGCACCAGCAATCCGTGCAAGGTTGCGACGCGAAGATCGCGCCAAACGCGTCCCAGAGGATTGGCAGCCCCTGCAGCCGATCCGCCATAGGCTGAAGTGATTGTGTCCGCCGCTTCCGTAAGTAGCCGGATAGCGAATCCAACGTCGCGCCTGACGCGGGCGCGGTCGAGCATCGGCATATATTCACTCGCAGCCTCTGCATTTCGATCGAGGTCTTCGGCCGCGCGCTGCACAATGAGATTCGCCGCATCGATCTTCGCGGTGATCTCTCCCACCTGCAGATGCGTAACGGCGGATTCAGCCATCATTTCATTCAGGCCATAAATCATGCGGCCGGGCAATCGGTCGAGGAAGAGTTCAAGGGCAGTGTGCGCAGCACCTAGAAGCGGAAACAGCTGCGAAATTGTCAATAGTGGATCGGCGGCGGTGCGATAGAGTGGCGCATTGGCTAGCGCAGCTTGGGTATCTCCGACTAACAATCCTGACGCAGAGGTTACTCGCTCCTCCGGTATGAACACATCCCGGACAGAGACGCCGGAACTACCGGTTCCTCTGAGCCCCATCGCGTCCCAATCGTTCAGAATCGTGATGTCTTCGATGGGAACGAGAGCGAAGCCGTGATCCGTAACATTCCCGGCCTCGTCCACCAGGGGTATAGCGAGCAAATCCCAATTGGCATGATAAACGCCAGAATTGAATGCCCATTGGCCGTTCTCGATGACGTAGCCGCCTGATGCTTTAATCACCTTGGCCTTGACAAGGGCCGCGCCGACGCATCCCCGGAAGCCCTGAGGCGTAGCGGACAACTGGTCTGTAACGTGTTTTGGGTAGAGCGCATAGAGTCCCCATGCAGCATTGTTCATCAAGGCAGCAACCCAGCCAACTGACAAATCGCCGCGCCCGAGTTCGGCAAGCGCGGCCTTCCGTGTGTTCACATTGACTTCAAGACCGCCATAGCTACGCGGCGTTGAGAGCTTTAACAGCCCGGCGGCTTCGACGCGCTCGAAAAGGCTGGCAGGAATTCTGCCAAGAGTATGGATTTCCTCTGAGCGGGCGCGAAGCTCCGGAACAAGATCCCGGGCACGCGTTACGATCGTTTCATTCACGCCCGAACGCTGCCGAGAACGGGAAAGGCTGTCTGTATACACCATATGTGTGGTCCTTATTCGCGTCTTTATATCGAGCCACGAGCACCGCACTAAGTTCTTAGCCGGTTGACCATGGGCATAAGTAATTCTTCCCTCTCGGCAGCTTCTTCGATTTCATGATTGATAACAGAGGGGACACGTCGACTGAGCCTGTTCAGTAGCGTGCTATCGCTAGGACAATAGTTCTCACGATTGTTGCGCAATCGAATCAGGCCACTTGCGGACCACGGCTTGATCGGCGGTCCCACGATGAGGCAACCATACCGCGCCGCCAGTTCTTCAACATTGCCGGCAGGAGCGCTGATCACTTCTTGCACCAACCGTTCGAACCCGCCTGGGGTAAAGATAGCCAACAACCGGCCTGGACTACTGGACAAGTTACGCCAGGCATGCGGCACCCCTTTAGGTACAGTGACGCTCGTGCCAGGCGCGACATCGAATATCTTATCCTCGACGGCGACCCTGTATGTGCCCTCAAGGACCACGAAGTGCTCTTCTTCTTTCTGAAGAAGGTGCATCGGTACACAGCAGCCTGGGGCCGCTAACGACTCGACCACCGCATAGGCCCCGTTCGTACCGCAGATCGAAAGCCGCACCGCAATGCGTTCCCCAGGGGCCGCGTCGACCATGTTACGCCATCTTCTTCATAAGCGCTGCGACCACTATGCGCCGTCAATGGCGTCCATGTTATCTTCCTGCGTCACGAGCGCGACGCCTTGCTCAGCCTACAGCTGTTTACCCAGAACAAATCAAAGCCCCGCGGCGAGTGTCGATTTGCTATCTGATGCGTCGTGGTCATCTGAATCTCCCAATTGATTGCCGGAGCGAGAATGGCCAGGCCGTGCTACCGCGCGATTTCAGCCTTGGAAATTAGCGTTACGATCGTAACCGACGCCGCGATTTCGTTCATTTATCAAAAATGGGAGAGTAGCGCGTTGCCGACTTGACCGGAAGACCGACCTCCGTAATCAGTGGATGGACGACCAGACGACCCGAACTCTGGATCTTATCATCGTATCGAGAGGCCGCCGAATGAACTCCCGTCTTTCCAGTTCAAAAGCAGGAATCGCAGTTTCTCGTTTCGGGCGAACGCTACGCTGCGTTTGCTTTCACCCTCGCAGCAGGAGAACGAAATGAAGCTTGTTCGATTTGGAGACCGGCGTACGGGCTTGGTGGTCGACCTTGAAGCAGGTCCGCACATCATCGATGTGGTTGCGAGCGTGGGCGCTTTGCTGCCGCACGATCCGATTTCAAATGGCGTACTGAATGGCATTTTGAGAGAAGGCGGAGATTGGGCGCCGCTTATCGAACACTGGTCTCACGCCAGCGCCGGCCTCCGGAGGCTAATCAATCTTGCGCTTATGGCGCCCGATCATCCGCATTTAGTATTGCGGACCTATGACGACGCACAGGTCATGCTTCACGACTCCTGCGGAATCGTCGCGCTGGAGATCTCCGAGAGCGGGAAATCCAGTTTTGGGACCCTACCGGACGGGCTGTGATGCGCGGCCAGCTCGCGGATTGCTGGGCAAAGACGTGCTTGGGCGTATCCGAGACTATATCATGGCTCATCTCGAAGAGCCTATCGAGGTCGCCAAGCTCGCTGCTATAGCAGGGCGCAGTTCGTTCCACTTCACTCGCATATTCGCCCGCACTGTGGGCGTGACTCCGCACCGTTACATCGTGCATCTCCGACTGCAATGTGCAATTGAGCTTATACGCGATAGACAACATGGCTTGGCCGAAATCGCACTTCGCACTGGTTTTTCTGACCAGAGTCACCTTACACGCTGGATGCAGCGTGTTCATGGTGCATCCCTTACCCAACTGGTGAGCCGATGATGATCATGAATTCGCGGAAGATGACAGCCGGCGATTGACATGAGCAGTCAGATTATCGTGTTG
>DATFVD010000476.1:0-15670 GCA_035260505.1 Terriglobales bacterium | reverse complement strand
TCGATGCTGGAGGAGTTAGGCCAGGACTACATTCGCACCGCCCGCGCAAAAGGCCTGCCCGAGCGCACGGTCGTCTATCGTCACGCGCTGCGCAACGCCATGATTCCAATCCTGACCGTCTTAGGCCTGCAATTCGGCGCGCTGCTGGCCGGAGCGATCGTAACCGAGACAATCTTCTCCTGGCCCGGCATAGGACGCCTAACCATCCAAGCCATAGCCAACCGCGACTACTATCTCGTGCAGGGATGCATTCTGGCGATTGGATTGACCTACGTAGCCGTAAACTTTCTAACCGACCTACTCTACTCAGCAGTGAACCCAAGAATCAGACAGTAAGACTCCGGCCCACTCACGGACGACGGGTGGCCCATTCTTGCGCGTTCTTTGCGCAAGAGTGGGATTCCACAGAAGTGTCCCGCACGGGATTTGTTGTGCTTGTGATTTTGGGTGTCGCAACGCTTCAGCGCTGCGGTATCTGTCTGTTCAGCACTGGCGCGAAACTAGAAGACGTGACGCGTCGTGTTGCCAGTAAACGTCGCGCGCACTATGCCGGTTTTCTTTTCTTTGAAAGTCCCCATCAGTGAGGCAGGCAATTTTGTTGCAGGCAATGCAAACGGATTGTCGAATATCTTGAACTCATACTCGACGCCACGACCACCAGAAAATGCGCGGAATATTCCCACACCACCAAGGTTTTCATAAGATGGGGAATTGAAATATCCAGTTGTGCCGTAACCAGGATGCCTGTTGTAGAGCGCAACTTCAACGTGGTCGAGGCAATAATGTAACGGAACCATGAGGTCATCTGCTACGACAAGCAAATTTGGCTGGGTGGGCGCGAATTTCGGATACGTTTTGGCCGAAGCTATGCACTTCTGCAAGGGAATCCAGTTGCCAACTGCGCCTCCTTCAAGGTTTTGATACTTTGGCTGCTTCGCCCGACCTGCTTGCCTTTCGGCATTCGAGAGTTGGCCTTCCCACCCGGGGCTCTTCACTTCCACGAAGACACGTTTCTTCTCGGGTGTGCTGATAAGGTACTCACCAACTTTGCCGCCTAATCCCCGCGGCTCCCACCGCACGACCGGGAAGCGCCAGTTGTGGAGCCAATACGCCACGCGCAATTCCTCAAGGGCTTCGTCGCGTTGCGCGTTCTTGGATTCTAGACGTGGCGCAAGGTGATGGAGGCCGCCCTCGGCGTCGGCATATTCCAACAATGCATCAAGTTCCTGCGCGAAGGATTCCCACGCGGGATATGCGTCCGTCCAGCGTTCGGGACAAATCAACCGACGGGCAACTGGCCCTAACAATTGTGCGCCTGAAAGAAGCATTCTCTGCGCCTACATTAGCATCATAGGCGCACACATCGAAATCACGTGCGGAACCCTCATTTAGGGTGGGACCAGCCTGTTCACACCAATTCAATCACCACTCGCTGTCCCACCAATGCCGCCGCCCGCTGCAAACTCGACAGCGTGATGTCGCGTTTCGGATCGAGAATGCGATCGACCTGGGAGCGGCTCGTCTTCAGCAACACCGCCATGCGCGCCTTGGAAATCTTTTTTCTTCATCGCCCTAGCCAGTTGCCACGCAACGACCTCCTTGATGGCTTGCGCCTGCGCTTCCTCAAAGATGTTTTCTTTCTTCAGGAAGTCGTCAATGCTCGATCCCATATTTTTCTTACTCACCTGCTCCTCTTTTTCTTAGCCGCGAATTCTGGCGGGAGTTCGTCTCCCTCTACCGGCGGATTCCCCGTCCCGACGCGCTTCAGAATGCGGGCGATCTTGGCAGGGTCGGCGCGGCGTGCCCGTGCGGTGAAGTACTCCTCCGTTCGCAAGGCAGAAATTTTCTCTGCCACCGCCACGTTGATCAGTTGATTGAGGGCCACACCTTCGGACTCAGCGAGCTTGCGTGCCTCATCCAGCAAAGATGGCTGCAGCCGCAATGCAAAATTACTTCTTCTCATGACATGCTCCTCAAGGTTCGCGTTACTCGCCTTCATCATTTGCCAGCGTCCGGAGAAATTCTCCGGGACGTATTACGAGACAACCAAACCGGCCAGCGATCGGTTTGAAATCGCGTTGGTTGAAAGTCACAATCGCATGTGCTTGGCCATTGACGGCGGTTTCCAAAACCATGTCGTCATTTGGATCGGGCAACGCTGGCCTCCAACGAAACGCGAACGTCACACGTTTGCCAACCAGAGCCAAACCATCAAGAACGTCAGCGACATCCTCCACGCTCGCCCCCGACACTTTCAGGTGCTCTGGCCGACTCAGAACGGCCTCATACTCCAACATTAGCGGCACCGAGATCAGCAGATCGAACCGTCGGTTCAGTGCGGCCAACAAAATCCGGCGCGAAGCGCCCGTCTCGCTCCGAAACGCCGCTACCAGCACGTCGGTGTCGAGGACATAAGCCCACACTGTACGATGATATTGCTGGCAATATTGCTATGTCAAGTCGCACATGTTCACCGCGCGGTGCAATCCTAACCCTCTTTCATCACAATCATCTGTGACGAGCATCATAGACACCCAACCCGCGATGCCCGACAATGACAACTGATTAGGGACGCTGAAGAGATGTGCAAATCCTCGCAGGGCGTCGGATTATTAACTAGGTGGTAACTAGAGTTGAGCAGAAAGCGGCCCTTCGAAAAACCGCAAAAACTATGAATGTTGGTAGAATTAAGCGATGAATCGACCGAACTCCCTAATTCCGGAAGACTTTACCTCTAAGTCCTTTGAACTCAAAGACCACAGTCGAAATTTGTCCCTAACCCTATGATTCCAGGAGGGCAGGGGGGAGGGGGGTACCGGCAACGTGGGTTAATACCCTTCTAGTAAACTACACCCGATATTGCTGTTCGCTCGAAGGCGTTTTATATATAAGTGAGCCAAGTCGCCCATGTCCACCCTAGCCATCTCGCTTCCCCGCGTCGCCCGCCACAATCCTTTGGCGGCTGTCGGAGTCGTGCTGGTTTCCATCTTCGTCTTCTCCGCGATCTGCGCGCCGTTGATCGCTCCGCAAGATCCCGCGCACATCGATCTGCCGAACCGCTTGCAAACGCCCTCGGCGCAGCATTGGTGCGGGACCGATGAACTCGGACGCGACATCCTCTCCCGCCTCATCTGGGGCGCGCGAATTTCTTTGTTCGTCGGCAGCAGCGTGGTGGCGTGTTCACTTCTGCTCGGCCTCATCATCGGCAGCCTTGCCGGATACTACGGCGGTGGCATCGACCGCTTCGTGAACGTCGTACTGATGAATGCATTTCTTTCGTTCCCCGGCATTCTCATCGCAATCGCATTCGTGGCCTTCCGCGGACCCGGCATTTTCAACCTTATTCTCGCCCTGTCGATTGGAGGATGGGTCGGATACGCCCGCCTGGTGCGCGCGCAGGTGCTGGCCGTGCGCGAACGCGAATTTGTCGAAGCGGCACGCGCGCTCGGCGCCGGCGATCTCCACATTATTACGAAGCACATTCTGCCCAACATTATTCAGCCCGTGATTGTGCAGGCGGCCATCGGGATGGCAGGCGCCGTTCTCGCCGAGGCAACAATGAGTTTCCTGGGATTAGGTGTGCCGCCGCCAACGGCGAGTTGGGGATCGATGCTGAACGACGCCCGCTCACATCTTTTCGACGCTCCGCATCTCGTGCTCTTCCCGGCGGTGACTGTGATGTTTGCGGTCCTCGCATTCAACTTCATCGGCGACGCGTTGCGCGACCTTCTCGACCCAAGATCCAGAATCGAGGCGGGCTTGTAACCGCTTCGCATTAGCGTACTTGTAGAGACGGGGCTTGGCCCGTATCACTCTGCGCAGAGACGAATTCATATCTCTGTCACATTCAAAGGTTTGATCCCGGTAAACAGGTTTTTCTCTGATTACTTTTCCCCTTTCCCCGCGTCCAAATCAATGACAGTGGGTCATGGAACTTTTCCCAAAGCTGGTTCGTATGAATAGACATCAAGGTTGGCTCATATGAATAGAGATATGGAACTGAAAGTTCAAGTCGAATGCCTGCAGGATGTGGCGGTCGTGAACTGCTCGGGACGCATGGTGCGCGGAGTAGCGCTCGACCAGTTCCGGCGCCGGATCGAGCAACTCGATCGCGTGCGGGTGCTGGCGCTTGATGTTTCGGAAGTGGACCATCTGGATGCGGGTGGCTTGGGAACTTTGCTGCTCGTACGGCGTTGGGCGATGCGGAACTCGGTGCGGATGAAGTTGGTGAATCCGCCGGTTTTCTTCCGCAGCCTGCTTGAGGCGACTCATCTCACAGCGCTTTTTGAGATTTCTTCGCTAAAAGAAGCAATCTGCATTTTGCGGTCGAAGGAAAGCTCGCCGCGCTTCGCGGTCGCCTGAGCACATCAGTCTCATTGGGCGCCTGACGCGGCGGAGACGCGGCAATCCGCGTCTCTACGGGGAATCAGACCTGCCCTATCGCTTGACGGCTTTTGCATCGCTTTCCGTACGCTTGGCTTCGGTTCGATTTGATTCCCGATGACCGATTGGCGCGACGTGTGGCTTGGCGAGCGTCCCTGTGAGCGTCCACGCTTGCTCGTCGCTACGCCGCAACACGAAGTCGACACCGCCGCCCGGAGACGCGATCCCGCTTACCTGGTAGATGCCGTTGCGCGATTCCAGTCTGCCTGCGGAAAGTTCCCAGGTATCTTTTTTCAGCTGCAGTTCTCCGACGAACCGGTGTACTGGCAGAGCCGCGGACGAGCCTGGAATTTCAATGTGTGACAGGCTGCCGTTCCGCATCACGAACTGGACTTTGGCGTCGGAACGCTCCAGCAGTTCGCGAAAGCTGTTTCCGGATCCGTCGACCTCGAAAGTCCCGCTGGCCGTGCCAACAATCCAATCATCGTTCATCAACGTCCCCACCTGCGCCAGCGAAATATCCTGTAACGTACCAGTGCCTTGGTAGCGGACGGGTTGAGCGGATACGTCGCGATTCGACACATCCTGATTGGATAGATCAATGATCCAGTTCCCCTGATGTGTGCCCTGCAACAATTGACCGCGCAGAGCAGTAAGTGTGATCTTGCCTCGATCCACTTCCATTTGCGTTGCAATTTGAGTCGCAGACATATTCCTCAATCCGAATCGGCCGACATGCAAGGTACCGCGCGCCTGAACGGCGAGAAGCGGCGAGCCGCCCTTGGGTTCGCTGGCGTTCAGAATGCGGTACCAAGGATACCTTGCCGGACGCGGCGTAAACCATTGGGCAAGGTTCCCAGTCGAAAGCTGGTCGGCCGTGAGATCGAACTGAAACGCGCAGTTCGAAACGATCGTCGGAATGATGGGCGGAACGATGCCCGGAGCAGAGGTTGCTGCCGGACGTGGACCGGAGCAATGCCGCGGCACCATAATCCTGCCACTCCAATGAGTGCTTTCCGTACGTGCTGAAATCTTCTCTATCCTTGCCGCGTCCGGATCGAGAGATATGGTCGCCGAAGCAATCTCAATCGGCGTGTTCAGACCGTGCATCTCGGCGCGCACGTTTCGCAATTGCGCGGTTCCAACCGCAGTGGGAGCGGTAAATCCCTGCCATGGACCGGAGACAGTCACATCCAACTGAGCCAAACCTTCTGCCGCCGGGCGGGTTGCCGGCAATCCCAACACGTCCTCCAGCCGAAATACGTCTTTCAGTTCCATGTCGCCGCGAAGAGAAAAATGATAGCCGCTAACGGACATCCACCCTGCGGCGTTCACGGGTCCGGAGGCGTTCATCGCCAGTTGAACCGGCCCAATCCGAAGGTGCGCTTCCGCGGGCTCCTGATTCTTTCCTTGTTCTTGCTTGATGGTTCTCGGCTTGCGGAGATGGATCTGCTGCGAAACTCGCTGCGAATCGGCGGCCATCAGGGTCAGCGGAATCGTGCCCAAGACGATCTCATTTTTGCCGTCATTTGAAGAGAGGCGCGATGCGACGCGTACATTGGCTGCCGAGCCGCTACCGGTCCATTGCTGCAGTATGTCGTCTTGGGTTGCTCCGGCGACGTTGCGCGTTGCGCGGAACTCTGCGTTCAGCAATCCACTCGCGATGAGATCGCCGGGGATCTGCTTTTTCGCCTGACGCAGCAATCGAACCACGGAGGTCAGCGGCACCTTCTCGGCTTCCAGCGTCAGATCATAGGTAGGTAGTTGTGCGACCAGGGCAAAGGTTCCGCGCAGGCGAATGGTCCCCCCGCTTATCGGCGAGGTGCACAGCAAGCCGGCAAGCGTGCTGGTGATCGCATTGTAGTGTCCTGAGCAACCGGTCGCCAAGCGCACGTTCTCGCTGCCAACAATGTCGTAGCGATGGAAACCTTCAATCGCGGTCTGGCTCTCGATGCGCAGCGCTTCCGGAGTGCCGGCTATATTCGCTGTCAAATTTACGCCGCCGCGCCATCCTCCGTCTTTTCCGCTCAACAACTTGGTGATCTGTCCGAGTTGACCATTCTGCCATTGCACGGTCAGTTGAACCGGGGTCAATCGCAGGCTGGACGCGCGCTGCCACGTTGCGTTGATCTGGAGTAAGCCAGTATCGGTGAGATTAAAATCCGTGCGCACCGGCTCCGCCTTAATACGAGCGCTCCAGGAATTTTCTGAATCCTGCCAAAGCGCTACGTCGGCATCCATCAGTGCATAGGACTTCTTCGTCTGACCCAGCTTGAAATTGATGCGAGCGTTGCCGGCTTCGAGGTAGGGGAATGCCGGCCGCCGCTCGTAAACGCCCTTTGCGGTGGGAGCCGCGGGAATCTGCGCGTTTCGTTCGAGCAGGCTCGCCAGGTTCCAGCGGCCCTGGTTGTTGCGCACCAGGTTGATGCTGGGCTCGGTTGCGCTCAGGGTTGCAATCTCGAGTCGTCCGCGGAGCAGGGAACGAAACCGGATGGCGGCGGAAACGTCCTGCGCCCGGATCATCGGCTCCGCGCTAAATGAGGGATCGTCGTAAATGACGAGCCCTTCAAGATCAAAACCCGGCCGAGGCAGAAGATGAAAACGTACATTGTCGAGTGCGACCCTGCGTCCGAGAGCGCTTCCGATGGAGGTGGCAATGCGGTTTCGCAACCGGTACACGCCGGGGCGGAACAGAAACAGGATCAGCAGGAGAGCCGCGACCGCAGCTACTCCGCGTCTGGAGCGGAGAAAGTTGGACCGCGGAAACCTCACCGCACGATCCTGAAGGTGCGTGACCAGCGGGTCTCATCAAAAAAGTGAATGATGATGTGCGCCACGAACCCCAGCCGGTCCCCCATGCCGCGCATCTCGTACTGGTTGTCTGGAGTTTCAAACGACCAGTAGATAAACATGGGACGGCCGATCATGTTCTCTCGCGGAATAAAGCCCCAGAATCGGCTGTCATAACTCACGTCACGGTTGTCGCCCATGGCAAAGTAGCTATTCGGAGGCACAACGATGTCGTCTCCCTGAATATGCGAAGGGAGTTCCTGCGCCCATTTGTAGTTTCTTACTCCGTATGCTTCCGATGGCGGCTCGGCAGGGAAGTTATCCGTGTAAGGGTTGTGCTCCTCGCGTTTGTGGCGGACGAACGGCTCCACGAGTCTCTGACCGTTACGGTAGACGACATCATCGCGAAGGTGGATGTGGTCGCCGGGAACGCCGATGATCCGTTTCACCAGGAACAGACCCGGTTGCTCTGGTGACATGAACACGGCAATCTCGTCGCGGTGGACTTCGCGATAGGGCATCAGCGGCCCCATCCAACGGGTTGGCGTTGCGAACTGTTCCCGGTTCACGAAGACGTGGTCGCCGATGAGAAGAGTGTCTTCCATGGAACTGGAGGGAATCTCAAAGGCCTGCAGCACAAACGTGATGATGAACAGGCCGGTGACCAGCACCCCCGCCAGAGAGGCCAGGAATTCCACCGTCGTTTCGCGCGGCTTTTCGTTACCTGCGTCTTCTTCTTTTTCTTTTTTAGGCACGTTCTGTATCCGTTTCCAAAAAGATCTCAGCGCACCAGCTTGAGCGTACGCGACCAGCGCGTCTCATCAAAGAAGTGAATGATGATGTGCGCCAGGAAACCCAGGCGGTCGTCCGCGCTCCGCATTTGGTACTGGTCCGCCGGAGTGATGAATGACCAGTAGATGAACATAGGCCGGCCGATTACGTTTTCCCTGGGAATGAATCCCCAGTAGCGGCTGTCCTTGCTCACGTCACGATTGTCGCCCATCCCAAAATAACTGTTTGGAGCCACCACCACATCGTCGCCCTGTATATGTGAGGGCAGCGTCAGTTGCCAATCCTGGCTTGTCACGCCGTAAAGCTCCGACGGAGGGAGTGCAGGGAAGTCGTCCCGGTAGGGATCGTAATTTGCTACTTTGTGCTGGGCGTAAGGCTCAACCAGTTTCTCGCCATTGCGGTACACGTTACCATCGCGCAGGTGGATGCGGTCACCGGGAATACCAATAACCCGCTTCACTACGAATAGACCCTTTTCCTCCGGTGACAGAAATACCACGATGTCGCCGCGCCGAATATCGCGATACGGTAGCAGCGACTCCATCCAATGCGACGATGGCGCGAACTGCTCCCGGTTCACGAATACGTGGTCGCCGATGAGCATCGTGTCCTCCATGGAGCTGGAAGGAATCTCAAAGGCCTGCAGCACAAACGTGATAATGAACAGGCCGGTAACCAGCACTGCCGCGATCGAGGCCAGAACTTCCATAGCGGTCTCGCGCGGCACCCGCTTTTCGCTACCTTCGACTTCTTTTTCTCTCTTCGGCACGTTCAGTATCCGTTTTAGAAGATTCCGTCTTAGCGCAGATTCATCGGCGCGAGCATCAACGAACCAGCCTGAAAGTACGCTGCCAACGCGTTATCTGGAACACATGAGTTATCGCGTAGGCGAGGTGATAAAGTCTATCACCCACGGTTGGCGATCCAGGAAGATCATTGTTAAGACTGCCCGACGACCAGTAAATCAAAAGAGGGCGTCCAATGATATTTTCGCGCGGCACGAATCCCCAGTACCGGCTGTCCTGGCTGTCATCGCGATTGTCACCCAGAACAAAATAGTGGCCCTCGGGAATAATCAACTGATGGCCTTCCACCAGTTTCGGCATTTCTTTCCACCATTTCGCATCCACTCCGTAGTCGGGAGAATCCGTGCGCGGAAAGTCGTCGCGATAGAAATTGCGGAGCGCAGTGATGTATTGCACGTAGGGCTCGTGCACCGGAGCGCCGTTGATGTAGACGCGCTTGTTGATCAGGCGCAAGCGATCTCCGGGCAGGGCGACCACGCGCTTCACGAAGTCCTGCGCGGGATTCACCGGGTAATGGAACACGATGACGTCTCCGCGCCGGACGTTGCGGTAGGGCATCAGGCGGTTCCACCCCGCGCTGCCGCCGTAGCAAAACTTATCCACCAGCAGATAGTCGCCGATCAGCAGCGTTTGCTCCATGGATTCCGAAGGAATGGTGAACGCCTGCGCGAGGAAGGTCACCACAAAAACGGCAATCACGACCGTTCCAGCGACCGACTGAATGGTCGCAGGCCAATCTCCCGCGGAAATCTTTTCACTCCAAGACATAAACTTTTTCTGTAGACACGGGGCTTGCCCCGTCTCCGGCGTACCACGCGCCAAAGTGTCGGACTCAATGCGAGACGCGGCAAGCCGTGTCTCTACTGGAGATTCGAGGCGCGGGGAGAGTCGGCCAAGTGCTCCAGGGCCTGGCGCGCTGCTTCCTGTTCTGCCCGTTTCTTGGTTGCGCCCTGCGCCCTTCCCACGAATTGCCCCGTCTCCGTCTCCGGCAATCGCACCTCGACCGTAAAGATCTTCTTGTGTTCGGGGCCTTCCTCTTTGACGAGCGCATAAACCGGCTGCGATCCTCCTCTGGCCTGCAATGCTTCCTGCAGCGCGGACTTGAAATCCATTACCGGAATGGCACTGGTTTCCAGTTTCATGTGAGCCAGTTCCGGCGCCACAATCACGCGCACAATAAAGTCTCGCGCCACCGGCCAACCGGCGTCGAGATAGATCGCCGCCAGGATCGCTTCCAGCGCGTCCACCTGCAGACTGGCCTTGTGGCGGCCGCCGCTCTTTTCTTCGCCGCGGCCCAGACGCATGTAATGACCAATCTGAAGTTGCTCGGCGACCCGCAGCAGATGCCTTTGTCCTACCAGATGTGCACGAAGCTTGGATAGGTGACCTTCCTGGAATGCAGGGAAGCGTTGGAAAAGCGCCTCGCTGGCAGCCAGCCCGAGTACGGCGTCTCCCAGGAACTCGAGCATTTCGTTATCGCCCTTTGACACGCCAGGGCCAGACGAACCGCTGCCAGCGCCCAGCGCTTCCACCTCGCGGGCCTGCGAGCTGTGGGTAAGCGCCTGCTCGAGCAGTTCCGGCCGCTGGAAGCGGTGACCCAGGCTTTCTTCGAGCGCCATGATTTCGCGTGACTTCATCACAAAAGGGCAATTGAGATATTGAATCATTAAGGCATTGAATCACTAACACAATGCCTCAATACCTCAATCAGTTCTTCGGCGGGTTTTGCGGTTGGGTCGGGGCCGCGCCACCGGTGAGCTGTTGCAAGCGATCGCGTTCGTGACGGGCCGGGGTTCCAATCGTGGTGTTGTCCTGTGTCAATTCCACGGCGTGGTTTGCCACTTTGAGTGCCTCGGGATATTTTCCCTGCTTATCGAGCGCCAGCGCAAGACGGAGAATGACCACTGAGTCCGGATTGGTGGGGAACGCGTCGATCGACTTCTGCAGATTCACCTGCGCTCCCGCATAATTCTCTTTCTTGAAGTCAATGGTGCCGAGAATCGAATATGCGTTCGAGCGCAGCAGCGATTTGTAGGCGTCGATCTTATCCTGCGGCGTCCCGGCGGGGACGTTGACGTCGGTGTCGACGGTCTGCGTGGCCTTCTGTGCCATCGAGATTGCTTCGCCATAGCGCTGATCTTTGTCGATATCCGAGTCGCGCGTTCTCTCGGCGATCACTTCGGCGACGATTACCAGAGCCTCCGGATCGTCTCCGTCAAAGCTGAGCACCTTGCGGCCCATGGCTTCGGTCTTCTCGGCGTTGTTGGCATTCTGGTAGTCGCGCATTGCGTTTTTATAAAGCAGCACGCGAAGTTCACTGTCCGGGAACTTGGTAGCAAAATCTTCGGAGGCTTTCTCGAGCGCAGCGGCATCAGTATTTGCCGCTGCCGCCTTCCAGGCATCGAACTCTGGCTGAGTCTTGGCTTGTGGTGGACGCTTTCCGGCTGGCGCCGTGGCATCCGGCGTTGTACCAGGCGCCGGCGCTGTTTGGCCCGCGGCCGGTGCTGGCGCTGTTTGACCCGCGGCCGGCGGGTTCTGCTGCGCTGGTTTTCCGTTACTCTGGGCCTGAGCCCGAACCGCGACACTCGTGATCCCTAGAGTTAGTATCCCTAGAATGACTGCTGCTCGCTTCATGCTGTCTCCCGTAGTGCAAAATTTCAAACCTTAGATTTCATCGTGTGGGACAGCCACCCACCCTTCGCTGTCTGCGAGTGCATCTCGCCTACTCCGGCTGTCTCGCTACCGGAGGCTCATACGGCTGTTCCAGACCCTTTTGCGCCGCTTTTTTCGCTTCTGAAAGCGTTGCACCGGCGGTGCTTAGAGCCGCCCGATACTGATCGAGGGCGGCGAACCGATCTTCCTTTAAATCAAAAATGCGCCCCAGATAAATGTGAGACCAGGCAATTACTTTGGGTTCATGGGCCGTCTGCAACGCTTGTTCAAAGTATTTGCGCGCCCCATCCATGTCCCGATTCGCGGTAGCAACTTCCGCCAAAATGAATAGAGCGTGTCCCGAATCTTCTTCCTGCTCATCGAGCGCCTGCTGCGCCAGTTTCTGCGCGGTTTCCGGATCGCCAGCCGCCAGCCGCCGCTCCGCGTTCAGCAGCAGGTGCTCGTTCCGGCGGCCGGCCAGGTGCAGCAGTTCCGGTGCTGCTTCGCCCGAAAACTGAACGAGCGATGCCCGCTTCATTTCTTTGCCGACGTCAATCGAGCCGACCAAGCTTGGATAGGCATCGCGCATTCCCGCCGGATCTTTTTCGAACTTGACCAGCGCGTCGTAGAAATAGCGAGTCAGCACATAGCCTTCTTTGTCGGCTTCGTCGATGCCCTGGGCGCGCTCCGTCTCCGGAATCTTGGTTAATCGCTCTTCAATCGCTCGCACCAGGCATTCGGTAACCAGCAACGAAATGTTGCTCTTGAAAGCTTCATCCATGGGAGCCATCTTCACATCGTCGAGCAACGGCTCGAGGCGTTTGAACGAGCTTCCGTTTTTCATGGCCAGCGGATCCAGAAGGTAATGCAGATACGTATGGCGAATCTGCTGCATCTTGATCGTCGTGCTCGAGGTCGGTGAAATCACGACGTAGTAATCCGATGCGTAATTGCGCGCATTGGTCTGGCTGGGCGCGCCCATCGCATCCAGATAGACGGTGAACTGGCGTCCCAGGTATCCCGACGACGGCAGCTTCAGATAGATCTCGGTGTCGAACGTCATCTTCGCCAGCGGATCGTGATAGATCTCGGTTAATTCCGTGTAGCGCGCGCGGTGCCGTTCCCAGATGCTGTGCAAACCGATTTTCTGGTAGAAGGCCTGCATCAGCGGCAACAAGTCGGCTACCACTCCCGCATCGGGTGGCAGCTCCGGCTGCTTCACCTTTGGCGTGAAAGCCGGCGGCTCATCCAAATAGAGCGCCAGCGATACATACTGGGACAGGTCGCGCGCAGCCTCCGGCGCCTGGTGCTGGCGGTAGAGTGCACACATTGGAGTGATCACGTCCTGAGCCCCGGCGGTATTTGCGACCGCTTTGGCAACTTCCGACCGGATCTGCGTCCGCAGCGGATCGGAAGCATTTAATTCCTGGTCGTAGCCGCACGTGTTGATGGCGGTCAGCACGGTGAACAGCGTCTCGCTGGTTTCCAGGGACACCTGCGGCCGGTTCTGCGCAAAGCTGGACGCTACAGTCAGCACGAACGTCAGGCTCAGCGCAAACGCTCGAACCGGTTGTCCCAGGAGACTTCTGATCTCAGGCATAGATGGATGGCCAGAAAATAGTGTACGAACTGGTCAATTCGCGGTCAAACCGGCAAGTGCCCACGTAGGGACAGCCACGCTGGGCTGTCCAGCCGAGCGCAAGCTAGTCGGCGTCTACGCCGCAGTTAACCCTTAACGCTAATCTTGGAAAAAGAGAGCACGGCAGTTCCTGCCGTCGGGCGTCCCATGGAAAGCGCGGGACGGAAGGTCGTGAAAATCAGCAGGTTCTTCAACTGGGGCAACACCGCCTTCGCGTCGTCCGGTTGCGACAGGATGCGGTAATCTTCCACTCGGCCATTCGCATCGACATAGGCTTCAATCACCACCGCATCGTCGCCCATATTGCCGAGCGACGTGCCGAAGGCCGACTGTTCCAGTTGAGGCCCGGTGTACAGCATGAGCGGAACGTCTCCGCTGCTCGCCTGCAGTTCCGCGGGCAAGGCAAAGAAGCCGAGCAGCAGACCGAAGGTCAATACGGCGCTGAGCAGCCCCGCTGTAGCTGGAACCATGAAGGCATTGAGCGCATTTTCGAGCCTCACCAGCACACCTTCAAACCGCGGACGGCGCGCTTGCGCGGCCTCGCGCGAAATCGCAAGCCGCAACTTCAAAGCCAGGTCGGCCGGTACCTTCTTCGGACCCAGACTGGCAAGTAACTCTTGCGTCCGCTGCATGGCGGCATATTCCCGCGCGCAACTGGTGCACCCTTCCACGTGACGTGTGAGCGCGCGCATCTCGGCTCCGCTCGCTCGGCCGTCGAGATATGGCGAGAACAACTGCTTAGTCTCAGCGCACTTCATGGCGTCACCTCAACCTCTCTGCCACCACTTGAACCTTCCCGCGAACTTTCCCTCGAACTCTCCCTTGAACTTTGGGTCGCGCCGTTCTGGCGCTCGACAACTGGAACGACCAGCCCTAACTCCGGACCCACCTCCCGGACGTATCCCACCAGTTTTTTGCGCAGCGCGTCGCGTCCGCGCGTGATGCGTGACTTCACCGTTCCCAGCGAAATCACCAGAACTTCCGCAATATCTTCGTACGACATCTCTTCCAGATCGCGCAGGATCAACGCGGTGCGATACGGCTCGGGGACCTGTTGCAGCGCCTGTTCCACGGCCGCGCGTACTTCGGTATGCGCGAACTTTTCAAACGGAGACTCTCCCGGATCGACCAACCGTTCTTCTCCGGAAAATTCAAGCTCGCCCGCAACGGGATCAATCGGGGTTTCCTGCGCCTTGTGGCGGAACCACCATCGCCTCCGATTGG
The DNA here is from genome assembly GCA_035260505.1 of Terriglobales bacterium. GTDB lineage: Bacteria > Acidobacteriota > Terriglobia > Terriglobales > Acidobacteriaceae > Acidiflorens. Next base: position 1,384 of record DATFVD010000476.1, on the reverse strand, counting down.
CCGCCTCGTGCAGCGCGATACGGTAGATCCAGGTCTTCAGGCTGGACTCGCCATGGAAATGTTTCATCCCGCGGAAGACTTTCAGAAACACGTCTTGGGTAGTGTCCGCGGCGTCCGACGGATCATTCACAATGCGATAGATAAGCCCGTAGATCGGCTGATGAAACTCGCCGATCAGCCAAGAGTATGCGTCCTCCGAACCCGCCTTCAGTTCGGCGATGACGGTGGATTCTTCAGTCCGGGCCCCGATAGCGCTAGCAAGATCGCCCAATGTAGTAGCTCCCGCCATGGTGGCGTTGCTCCCAATTATAGAGTCACTCGAGCCCCAGCGGCGGGAATCTTCACGTTTATAGAAACCCTGCCGGGCGACCTTATTCCGCCTAACTACTTAGACTCCGCAGGAGCCCGTGGAGTTCCAGGGGTAACCCCAGTGTTTGCAACTGTAATCAGTTCGGCAGCGAAGTATTTGGAGGGGCGTCCGTTGTTGCCGGCGCCGGCTTTGGTTTCGTCACTTTCTTTTTTGCCGGCTTCTTCGGAGGGACAGTGTCATCCACAACAATCTTCTGCGGGGGCGGAGGTGGCGCCGCCGACAGCTTTTTCACTTGCACCCGCAGGCGCGTCAACTCGTCTTCCTTGCTGGCGGTCAGTTTCTGCATGCGCTCGCCAAGTGTTCGACGCGCACTCTCCAACCCGTTCAAGTCATTACTTAGACTCTGATAGTCATCTTTGGATCCAAACGCGCCCGCCGTTTCCGCCACCGAACGGAAGTAGTCGTAGAGCACGACCAGATTGCGATAGAGTTTGAAACTGTCGCCCAGACCTTCCGGTGAGCTTTTCAGTTGCGCAATCATATCCGGCAGCGCCGACTGCAAGTTGCGTTGAATGGATTCCACGTCCGCCAGCGTCTGTCGTTTGGTCGCGCTGTCGGTCTTCCATTTCTCGATATGCGTTTTTGCAAGATCGGATTGTATGCTCTGGGCTGTCTGCTCCAATTGCGTCAGGATTCCATTCAGTTCGTTAACTGAAGCATACGCAACCGGCGGGTGCGTACCGGCCGGTGCGCCAGCCGACTCTTGCGGGTTCGCCGCTGCCAGCGTAAGCAGAGCTGTCAATACAGCAATGAGACAGAAGAGTGACCGAACGAAAATAATCCGCGAGTTCGCCATGGGGCTCCGATTGTGTCTTTATGTGTTTGCCAACCATATCCTATTTGAGGTCGACCACCCGAGTCGAGTTTGACGCGGCGGCGAAGCTAAGCGAGAATTGAAAGGATAGGAATTGCCCTCCGTACCCAAGTGGGCCTGTGGCGCAGCTGGGAGCGCGCTTCCATGGCATGGAAGAGGTCGTCGGTTCGATCCCGACCAGGTCCACCAAATCCTTCATT
>DATFVD010000475.1:0-5691 GCA_035260505.1 Terriglobales bacterium | reverse complement strand
AAAAGCGCAGGTACCATCCCACAGCCAACAGAATGATTTCCGGTTCAAATTGACGCCACTTGAACAAGTCACATACCGAAGGGCCGAGTACCATATCGGCCGATTTATTCGTCCATTCCTACAAACTTGCAACACTACCCGGCTGGAATAAGTCCGGGTTCAATTATCTCATTATCTTGGGGCTAAGTGAGGCGGAGATGGAGAAGTTGGAGGATCTGCTAGGGGCGCAGGCGGATTCGTCGGGCCCCGCTGAACGATGTGGGGCTCTATGGAATAAATGAATACCAGTTATGCGTCTTAATTATATGCCGACGCGCAGAAATTGGAGATGGAGTTGCTTAGTCGTCTCCCCCAAGCAATGCAGGCGCGGAGGCGACCAGTTATCAACCACATACAAAAGAAGGTTAAACCATGAAACCATCCAAAGCAGTGATTGCCGGCGCGGCAGTTGCCGGCCTCCTCACCGGGTCTTTCGCCGTGCGTGCATATGCCGCGAGCGCTTCGGTCCATGCCGGCGTCTCCCTACACGCGATGGCTGACGCTGAGAAGGCCCTTCCCAAACACGCGTGCAAAGGTAAGAATGACTGCAAGGGCCAGGGCGGATGCAAGAGCGGTGGCGGCCCAGGCCAAAACTCCTGCAAAGGCAAGGGAGGCTGCGCAACCGACGGAAGCAAGCCGCCTCAATAGTAGTAATCAAACCCTAGCCGCCAACATTGGCGGCCGCCTAGGCGATTCTGTGAGGGAGGGACGGCCTCTGTGCTTTCCCGGTAGATTTGTGCTGGTCCGCGCCGGTCAAGAATAGTCGGACCCGACGGAGCCTGTCCCTCCCGAGCGTGAAAGCCTAACTCCTGAAGAACATCCTAAAGACCATGCCTGCAAATCCCTTCAATGCATTCACTGAATACGGCATCGGGATTGGCCTGCGCGTGCCACATTATCGGCATATTCTGGCGAAAAAACCCGTCGTCGATTGGTTTGAGATCATCTCGGAGAATTTCATGGTCGATGGGGGCCGACCGCTCGAAGTGCTCGACGCGATTCTTGAGCAATACCGCGTCGTCCAACACGGCGTAGCAATGTATTTCGGTTCGGCTGACAAGTTTGACCGCGAGCATCTGAAGCGGCTCAAACGCCTGGTTCGCCGGACCAATACGCCATGGCTTTCCGATCACTTGTGCTGGGGCAGCGTCGACGGGCGTTACACGCACGATCTGCTCCCAATGCCTTATACCTTTGCCGTTGCGCGCCACACCGCGGAAAAGATCCGCGCTGCGCGTGATCATCTTGAAGTACCGATCTGCGTTGAAAACGTGAGTAGCTATGCTGAGTACCACGCCTCAGAAATGACCGAGTGGGAGTTCCTGAGCGAAGTGGTCGAACTGGCCGATTGTGGCATTCTCCTGGACGTGAACAACATTTACGTCTCATCGAAGAACCACAATTTTGATCCTTACGATTACCTCAATAACATTCCGCATCATCGCGTCGGGCAGATCCATATCGCCGGCCACTCGAAGTTCGAAAAGTACCTTCTCGACACCCATGACCATCCGGTGCTCGATCCGGTTTGGAAAATGTACGCCCACGCCATCAAACTCGTTGGCAGCACAGCCACGCTGCTGGAATGGGATGACCGCATCCCGTCATTTGACGAGGTTCACAATGAAGCGCTCAAAGCCAACAAATTCCGCGACGAACAGCTCGCCACGACCACCGCGTCAGATCAGTTCCCGGGCCCAACTGCGTGAGCTGCAACGGGTCATGGCCGCCACGCTGTTCCGCCCACTGACGCCGCAGTGGGGGATGCAAAAGCGTTGGACGGACGGCAGTCGGATGCACGATATGGCGGCGGAGTTCATCAAGCCGAACGACCGGCTCAGCTCGTTTGAGCGACTAGAGATTTACAACCGCCAGTACTGGTTCCGCGTTCTCGATTGCCTCTGGGACGATTATCCGGGTCTCCGTGCGATCGTCGGAGCGCGTAAATTTATGAAGCTGGTCACAGCTTATCTGGCACGTTACCCGTCCGATTCGTACACCCTGCGCGATCTTGGCAACCGGCTCGAACAATTTTTGGAGGAGGAACCCCAGTGGAGTGCACCACGACAAGAACTCGCGCTCGATATGGTGCGTTTTGAATGGGCACAGGTCGTCGCATTTGACGGTCCATCAAAGCCACCCATCAGTCCCGACGACATCCTTGATACCCCGCCGTCGAAGCTTCGATTGGGTCTGCAGCCGTATCTTTCGTTGCTCGAGCTGGATTACGCGGTCGATGATTTCCTCATCGCAGTGAAAAAGCGGGAGTCGGATGTGTTGCGTGGCGAGGCGAGTAATGCGGTCCAATCTGCTCCGAAGGCGGCGAGACGCCGCAAACGCATCCGCCCGCCGAAGCGCGAGAAGGTCTACCTCGCTGTCCACCGTCACGACAACATGCTGTACTACAAACGCCTGGACCCGGAGGCATTCGCGATCCTCACCGCGCTCAGTCGTGGTGCTACGGTTGAAGACGCCTGCGCCGAGGCCGTGACTGCCAGCAACAGGACAAAGATCGATTGGCCGGCGCAGATCAAAAAGTGGTTCAACAACTGGTCAGCGCTTGGCTGGTTTTGCCGGCTATCGTGAATGCTGCACGTGATATAGTCCGCCGAGCTTACGAACTGCTCGTAACCGGCGCTAACTTTCTGCAGTCGCCGCTGCTGCTCGTGCTGCGCGTCTACTTCTTCTGGCAGCTTTTTCTTACCGGCAAAGGCAAGCTTTCCAACATCGGAAAGGTCTCCGAATTTTTCACCAGCCTTGGTATTCCGTTGCCCACCCTGAACGCGTACTTTATCGGATCGCTCGAATGTTTCGGCAGTCTGCTTCTGATCATCGGTCTCGCATCGCGGCCCCTCGCGCTTCTGATCGTGATCTCGATGAGTGTTGCCTACCTCGCTGCCGATTTTGAAGCGGTATCGAACATCTTCAATGATCCGGATAAGTTTGTTAAAGGGGACCCGTTTCCGTTTCTGTTCACGGCGTGATCGTTCTGGTGTTTGGACCTGGCTTGTTCTCGATTGACGCATTACTGAAGCAAATATTGTGCCGCCGGGAAGAAACGAAATTGGGAGTGTAGTTATGCACTTGCGCACCGTCGCTTGGCTCCTGTTGCTCTCTTTGAACGTCGCATTTGGCGAGCTAAAGCAAGACAGAATCGATTGGCAACCGTGGTCTGACTCGGTGTTCGCGCAGGCGAAGCAAGAGGGGCGTTTTGTCTTACTCAATCTCGGCGCTGTGTGGTGTCACTGGTGCCATGTCATGGACGAGGTCACGTACCGGGATCCGAAGGTGATCGAGTTGATTCGCTCACATTACGTCGCCGTATGGGTCGACGAAGACTCGCGTCCAGATCTGGCAAACCGATATGAAGATTACGGCTGGCCGGCGACCATCGTCTTGGGCGCCGATAAGGGTGAGATCGTAAAACGCCGCGGCTACATCCCGCCACGCCCAATGGCCTCCATGCTACAAGCGATCATCGATGACCCGACCCCAGGCCCCTCGGTCGTTCCCGAGGCCGACTTGACTCCGATTAACGAAGCAGCACTCACTGCCGAGGCACGTAACACACTGCGCCAGGTGTTGATCGATGCTTACGATCACGACAATCAAGGTTGGGGCACGGTGCAGAAATGGCTCGATTGGGACATCGTCGAGTATTGCATGGCCGAGACGTCGCGGGGTGACAAAGAGTTCGAGCGCATGGCGCGTGAGACGCTTGCCGCGCAACTCAACCTGATGGATCCAGCGTGGGGTGGCGTATACCAGTATTCGACCGACGGCGATTGGCGGCATCCCCATTTTGAGAAAATCATGCAGATGCAGGCCGAAGATTTGCGGATTTACGCGGAAGCGTACGCGCTATGGCATGACAACACCTATCTGCAGGCCGCAAACCAAATTCGGGATTACCTGAAGAACTTCCTGACCTCCCCGGAAGGTGCGTTCTATACAAGCCAAGATGCGGATTTGGTGCCCGGCGAACACGGCGGCGAGTATTTTCAGTTAAGCGACGCTGCGCGCAGACAGCGTGGAGTCCCGCGGATTGATTCGCACATCTATGCGCGCGAAAACGGTTGGGCCATTAACGCGCTGGCGACACTGTACGCCGTCACCGGAAAACAGGATTACCTCGACGACGCCATCCGTGCCGCGAACTGGATCATTGCTCATCGGGCCATGCCCGGTGGCGGCTTCCGCCATGACGAAAAAGATCCTGTGGGTCCCTACCTTGGCGACACGCTTTTCATGGGTCGCGCATTCCTCACACTTTATGCGGTCACTGCCGACCGGGCATGGCTTGGTCGCGTCGAAGAGGCCGTCCAATTCATCTCGACTAATTTCAACGCCGACGTTGGCTACATTATCTCGGCCGGCGCAGCAGAATTAAAATCGAAGCCACAGGTGGATGAAAACGTTGGGGTCGCCCGCTTGACCAACCTGCTGCACCAATATACCGGCAAAGGCGAATACACTCAGATCGCGGAGCACGCGATGCGTTTTCTCTCCGCGCCTGGAGTTGCTGACCGGCGTGGATTCTTGGTTGCCGGCATTCTCCTCGCCGACCGCGAAATTGGGGCTGCGCCGCTACACCTCGCTATCGTGGGTCGAAAGACTGATCCCGCCGCGCGTGCATTATTTGCCGCTGCGCTCAAACAACCAGCGACCTACAGGCGCGTCGAGTGGTGGGACAGGGATGAGGGCGCGTTACCAAATCCCGACGTGCAGTATCCTGACCTGGAACAGGCAGCCGCATTCCTCTGTACTGATCGCAGCTGTTCCGCTCCGATTTTCTTGCCGGACAAGATCAGCAGCCTCGTTGGACGGCCTCCGGAGGGCTAGCGCAAATGAGAGAATTGTTGGGCTGGAGTTTTGTCTGTTTGTTCGCCGGATTTACCCTGCTCTCTGCAGAACCGGCGCGGGCGCAGCAGCAGGATGGCAAAGTCTTGGTCAGCAGCTCTCTGATCTCCGACGTGAACTCGATCCAAGCGGGTCAAAAATTCCGAATCGGAGTCCTTTATCGGATTGAGCCTGGCTGGCACATCTACTGGAAGAATCCTGGCGATGCCGGCATTCCTACAAAGATCGCGTGGCAACTCCCGGAAGGATTTAAAGTTCACGATTTGCAGTGGCCGATCCCGACTCGGCAAAAAGAACCAGGCGATTTGGAAGTGTTCGCCTATTCTTCGGAGGTCCTGCTGTTCGCCGAGGTGGAGGCCCCACAAAGCTTACGGAATGAACCGATTGAGATTCAGGCCAAATCGGACTGGCTGGTCTGCGAGAACTTCTGTATTCCTGGGAGTGCGCAACTCTCCCTGAGGATGAATACTGGCGTTAACGCTTCCTCTCAATCAGGGCGAATTTTTGAGAAGTACGCGGCACGGCTACCGGAAACTGGTAGTGTTGCAAGTTTGTAGGAATGGACGAATAAATCGGCCGATATGGTACTCGGCCCTTCGGTATGTGACTTGTTCAAGTGGCGTCAATTTGAACCGGAAATCATTCTGTTGGCTGTGGGATGGTACCTGCGCTTTTCGCTCTCCTACCGGGATGTGGAAGAGCTCTTGGCCGAGCGCGGCTTTTTTTCCGATCATGTCACCATATGGCGATGGGTACAGTGTTACGGTCCAGAAATGGAGCGGCGTTTGCGCT
>DATFVD010000474.1:0-3378 GCA_035260505.1 Terriglobales bacterium | reverse complement strand
TCCGCCCGAGCGCAGCTCGGCAGGTTTCTCGACAGAACGAAAGAAAATATGAAGAAAGTTTGCATCATCGGTTGCGGCGCCATCGGCAGTCTCTATGCCGCGCACCTGGCGCGCGTCGCCGAAGTCTGGGCCTTCGTTCGCCGCGAAGATCACGCCGCCGAACTCAACCGCAAGGGCCTGCGCGTCACCGGCACCCACAACTTCGTCGTCCCGTTGAAGGCCACCACCAAAGCAAAAGACTTGCCGGATTGCGATCTCGGCATCGTCGCCACGAAAGCCACCCAGGTGAAAGAATCGTTTCGCCTGGTAGGCCGCCACTTTGATAAGGGAGCGGTCCTTTCCGCCCAGAACGGAGTCGGCAGCGAAGAAATCATTGCTACCCTAACGCGCGGCTATGTCATCCGCGCCACCACTTTCATGAGCGGCACGCGCCACAGCGATTCTCACGTGCAGTACGAGCTCGACACGCCAACATGGATGGGCCCTTTCGAGCCGACCGGCACGCCATTTTCTGTAGTCAAAGAAGCTGCCGACCTCATCATCGCGGCCGGTCTCAAAGCCGAGGCGCTCGAAGACGCCCGGCCCGCGCAGTGGTCCAAGCTGATTTTTAATTCGTCGGTGAACAGCGTGTCCGCTCTGACGGGCCTGCCGCACTCGCCGCACTTTTCCGACGAAGGGAAATTCTCCGACCTCGGCCATCTGCTGCACGCGCTGATCGATGAAGGCAAGAGAGTGGCCGAGGCAGCCGGTGTTCGCCTGCCTGAAGATCCATGGGAGATGAACCGAGTCGGCGCCATGACCAATCATCCGCCTTCCATGCTTCACGACGTCCGCCACAAGTTGACGACCGAAATTGATTTTCTCTCGGGCGCCATCGCTCGCGAGGCGGAGCGCGTCGGCGTACCGGCACCGCTGCACTCCACGGTCTACCGGCTCATCAAGGGCAAAGAAGCAGCCTGGAATTTTCAGGACGAAAATAAACCCGTAACAGTGCATTGAGATCGCGTTGCGAGACTGATATGGCCTGGCCCGCAGATAAAATAAAACTCGATCGCGTCCGCGCACTGATGAAAGAGCAGGACCTCTCCGCGCTGGTATGCCGCGCGCCTGACAACGTTCTGTATCTCACCAACTATTGGTGCATGAAGGGATATGACGCCGTCATTTTTCCGCGCGACAGCGAGCCCACCTTGATTGCCCTCGAGCCGCAGCAGGCCGACGCCGAGCGCAACTCGTGGACAAAGGACATTCTCTATTTCAAAGGCTACGACGAGCGCGATCCGCGCCCGCCGCAGTTTCGCGCCTGGGACCGCGCGTATGACGTCCTGAAGCGACGCGGTCTGACCGATAAAGTTGCCGTCGAACTGAACATGGGCACGCAGTCTGCCGACCGCATGGTGGGCGAACCGACGACCTTCATGATGTCCTATTTCGAATCGTTCAGAAAGTTTTGCGGCGAGGTCGTGGACGCGACCCCGCTCCTCAACGAAGCTCGCTCAATCAAGACCGGCCAGGAAATCGAGCGCATGCGCTTAGCCAACGAACTTGCAGCCCTCGCGATGGATTACACGCGCGAGCACATGCGCCCTGGCATGAAAGAAAGCGAGGTCGGCGCCATGTACGAGGGCTTCGTACACGGGATGGGCGTTGGCTACAAGAGTAAAGTCGAGATGGCACGCGCGTTCACGCTGGTATGGTCTGGCAAAGGAATCGCCACCTTCACCGCCACCGGTGATCGCCCGATTCAGAAAGACGAGCCCACGCTTTTCGAAATCTGGGTCTGTGTCGACGGCTATTGGACGGATCTCACCAAAAACGCCTGCCCAGGTAATTTGAAGACCGAGTATCACAAACTGCTCGACCTTCTGCTGAAAGTTTTCAACGACGCCGTTTCCTTCGCGCGCCATGGTGCCAGCTTCCCCGAACTCGACAAGCTTGTTCGCGCCCGCATCGCCGAAGGTGGATACCCCGGACAGCCATCCCACCCCATCTGCCACGGCGTCGGCGCCCGCGCCCATGAATGGCCTTACGCGCATCAAGCCGGCACCGGCACAATAAAAAAAGGAATGGTGCTGGCGATCGAGCCCGGCATTTACTGGCCCGGCGGCGGCGGTCTGCGTCTGGAAGACAATTTTCTAATTACCGAAACCGGCAACGAAAAAATGTGTACTGATCCGGACGATTTCCGTCTGGCAAAACATCACCAGGAACTGAGAACCGGGAACTGAGAACCCCAACGTGTCCAGCGCAACCACAAACTCGAAACACTCTCTCGACCCCAAACTCGTTGACCGCATCCTCGCCGAAGTTCGCGAAGACGAAATCGTTGCCATGTCCAGCGACGTAATCAATATCCCGAGCCCGACCGGCGAAGAACTGCAGATGGCGCAGTACATGCAATCCGAGCTGCACAAGATCGGTCTCGACGTCACTTGGCAGGAAGTCGAAGAATCGCGGGCCAACGTAGTCGGCCGTTGGAAGGGCTCAGGCGACGGCAAGAACCTGATGTTCAACGGCCACATGGATACTTCCAACACAGGCCGCGAAGAATTTCTCACCGGCATAGGCTACAAGCCCCAGGCCATCGTCAAAGACGGTTTCATCTACGGTCTCGGCATCTACAACATGAAGGGCGCCCTGGTCTGCTACACCAATGCCGTAAAAGCGCTGCAGCGCGCGGGAGTGCGCCTGAAAGGTGACGTCATTATTGCCGCTGTCGCCGGTGAAATCGAAAAGTCCCAATGGGGTGAGTTCAAAGGCAAAGAATATCGCGGCTATGGATACGGCACGCACTACCTGGTAAATCACGGTGTGCTGCCCGACATGTGCATTCTTGGCGAGCCCACCGACATGCATGTCGTTCTCGAGCACTTCGGCTCCATGTGGGTGCGTATTTCGTGTACGGGAATTTATGTGCATACCGCCTTCTGCGAGGGCCGCGAAGAAATGAATTCCATCCGCCGCATGGTCGAACTCATGCCGCCCATCCTGAAGTGGATTGAACGATGGGAGAAGAAGGCAAGTTACGGCGGCAAGAAGGCTATCGTGAATCTTGGGGGCATCCGTGGTGGACACGCGTGGCGCGCCAGTCGCACTCCCGAAAAGACGGACTTGTTCCTCGATGTGCGCGTCCCGCCCACCATCCCAATGGCCGAAGCGCGTCGCGACATCCAGAGCCTCTTCTTCGAACTTGAAAAATCGCACGCGGACTGGGGCCTGGAATTCGAAACCTACGTGTCGGTCCCCGGCGCGCGCATCAGCGAAGAGCACGAGATGATCCGCGCCATCGACCGCAATCACAAGCGCATCACCGGCAAGACGCCGGAGCGCGAAGTCGTCACCTGGTGCTCCGACGCCAGTGTCCTCAGCCGTTACGGA
>DATFVD010000473.1:0-3027 GCA_035260505.1 Terriglobales bacterium | reverse complement strand
ACTACAGGTCTCTTAGTTCGCGAGTGGTCCCAAATCCGACTACCGGGCGATCACGACGGTAGTGCAGGAACTGCTCACCTTGGGCAAATCGCGATTTGCGGCCATTCGGATCTGCAACCTTGGGCGTTCACCGCGAACGATCGGACAATAGTAGTCTGGCTGCAGCAGCGCGCTTTGCAAGCGCCGACGTCCGGCACATCCCCCATGGCATGAGTCGCGGAAGTCGCAAGGCTGGCACGCGTCGGGAAGCGTGCGGGCTTGCTCGAAGGGCGCGGAGTCTAGAATGTCGAGCCCCATCGAGATCAAGTCCGACAGCGGCTCCCCCGATCCTGGCCAATAAACGCAGGGCTGTGTCGTGGCGCGCGGTGTAACCCTCACGGTGCTTACGCCACATCCTCCTCGGAGTGGCGGCAGGCCCGCCATCGCGCGAACCAGGGGCTCGCCAATAGCGATCACATCTGTTTCCGCAAAGAGACGCCGGAACCCCTCCCAATACTCTTCGTAGGACAATGCATAGATGTCGGATCGCACCGCCTGGTACACGTTCACACGCAGGGGAGCGTCAAACTGTTTGGCTACTCGGGCGACCTCCGCCAGACGCAAGTAGTTCGCCTTCATCATGACCGCGACGATGGTTACGGGCACACCCAACCTGACGCAACGTTCTGCTTGCCGGTGGATCAGCTCCCAATTGCCGTTTCCGCGCTGTGCATCCTGTTCCGCTTGCGTCGGGTAATCGAGAGAAAACTCGATGTCGTGAAAGGCGCGCAATTCGTTATCTTCCAAAACAGCAATACTGTGGCCGTTGGAAGTGATGGTGAGCTTGAGGGATTGTGTGCGCAGATAGGCCAGTATCGCTCTAAACTCCGGATGCATGCCGTTCTCGCCGGTGCCCAGATTCACCGAACGGATCGGCAGTCGCTTTATGACGGACTTCACCTGATCCAGAGAGAGGCGATCGGTGCGGGCTGGGTCCCGGTAGCAGAAGGCGCAGGAAAGATTGCATTCGTTGGTGAGCCCGAGCCCGAGCGCAATGCCGGCGACCGGATTGTTCGCGCCGGCTGTGGGGGATGAAGATTCCGCTCTGAGGTCGTTCACTCGCGATCCTCAATCGCCGGGTCTGGTCGGCGAAGCAGGTAATGCGCATAGCGCGCGACTGCCGCAAACTCTGGCCGCATACCCAGCTTGCGTTCCAGCTTCAGAATCCGCTCGTACTCGGCGCTGCGAGATACCGCAGACGGCAAGTAATCTGCAACGACGCGCACCCCGCGCTCCGCAATCATGGCCAGCGACGCTGCTTTCAACATGCGTTGCAGGCTATCGGTACTGAACAGTCGCACTCTTCCTCCGTAAAGAGATTCTTCTCCCCACTCAGCCGTAAGACTATTTTCCGCCGCATCCAGATCGCCCTCTTGGATCGCGGCCTTTAAGACCTCGCCCGCCTGTCGGCGCACCAGGACCGACAGTATCGACGATAAATCTCGCAAACCGTGAGCCGCAGCGCGCAACACAACTCCCGGATCGTTGAGGTATTCCAGGATGTTGTGGCAGAGAATTACATCGAAGGATCGAGCGGGAAACAAGCTGGCAAGCTGTGCTGCCGCACCGTGTTTCAGCACGATCTTCTCCGCGACTCCTGCTTCGCGGGCGGCGCGCTGGGTGATATCCAGCATCGCGGGAGAACAATCCAGCACCGTAACATGCATGCCAAGTCGCGCCAGTCGAACCGCCGCCGCTCCCGTGCCACCTCCGAGATCTAATGCACGCAACGGCTCTTTGGCCTGGAGTGGAAGAAAATCGCCCAGGTTGGCAAAGGCCAAGTCAGAGCGCAACCGACCCTCGGGCGTTTCGAGGTAGGCAGCATACTTGTTCGCGCCGCTCTGGAAGCGTTCGCGATCGGCACGGGCAGACATATTCATGCGATTCCCAAGCGCAAACCGTTCAAAAATCGACTCAATGCTCCGCCATGCCCTCTAGGCTAATCATGAACTTGACTGAAGCGCTTCCGGAATCGTAGGCAGCGACCAGTTTTGGGACAGGTTCGATTTTCAATAGATTTTAACCCTGATTCGGATTCTTCAGAGTTCTGCGACAGCCGAGTCGAGCTGCTTGTTTGCGGAGGCGCATTTCAGCTCTCTGGCGTGCCTGTTCATCGCAGTGGTGGAACACGCTTTCTGTGTAGGGTTCCTTCCCGCCATCTGTATACGGCGTCCCCATCCACCTACAGTAAACCCTGTATATAGCGAAATCGACCTCTGCTTATAGAGTATGCTGTCAATTAGCACGACATCTCGTCCCGCCTAGATTCGCAGACTGCAGGAAACAATTAAGTGTCTAAACAGGAATTCGCGTGACGAAGCCTGCCCAGCAGACGGACAAGAGAAATCGTAGTCTACCGAAAGCGCCTACTGGCATTCAGGGCCTTGATGAAATCACCGGAGGCGGTTTTCCGCGCGGACGTCCCACGCTCATCTGCGGCGGCGCCGGTGCTGGCAAGACTTTACTGGCCATGGAGTTCCTGATTCGCGGAGCAACGGAATACAACGACCCTGGTTTTCGTGATGTTTGAGGAGACGGCCCCCGAGTCTTGCGCACCACAACTTCACCGCGTACGTTAACCCCCACTAGATGAAAAACTGTCTTACCAAGATCAATGACGATCGTTTGTAGCTCCATGAGACGCCTCCTCCGTTCATCCTTATACCCAACTGCTGGCTGGGTAAAGGCGGCGGACCATCCCATTTAGTAATTGCTGGACGACTGATCGGCCATCAGTCGTGTGGTCGCCGGTACACCGCGCGCCGGCTCCCGAGATGTGGCGCACCTCCGGCACACAATGTGGTTCGGAGAAAGTTAGGCGTCCTTCAGGCACATGCCCAATGCGGAGTCCTAGGGGAGCCAACCCCGGAATACGATTCAACAAAGCAAACACTATCTTGGAATCAGATATGATCCAGCAATGCTCTCGTCTAGCGTTGCTAGGACCGCGCCTTTCGCGCTCGCAAGTTTGCTCAAGTGACCATCGGT
>DATFVD010000472.1:0-17244 GCA_035260505.1 Terriglobales bacterium | reverse complement strand
TCAAGAATCTCCGCCCCGCCTCCAGGGATGGAATCGAGGCCAGCGTCGCGCAGCCGTGCGATCGTATCGCGTACGGTGAGATTGCTGTACTCGGCAATCGCCAAAATTTCAGAAGCGGAGTAGCAGTGCAAGTGAATCTTCGGGAAGCGTTGCTTGATTCCACTCAGCATGCGCTCGTGCCAGTCGATCTTGAGATCGGGATGCAGGCCGCCCTGCATCAGCACGCCGGTGCCGCCCAGTTCCACGGTCTCGCGGATTTTCTCGTAGATGGTGTCGAAATCGAGGATGTAGCCTTCTTTAGCCGCAGGTCCCTTCAAAGGACGATAGAACGCGCAGAAGGTGCAATATTCCGTGCAGAAGTTGGTGTAATTAATGTTGCGGTCGATGATGTAAGTCACGGTGCCTTCGGGGTGCATTTTGCGGCGGACAGCATCCGCTTCCATGCCAATTCCGATCAGATCATCGGACCGAAACATCTCAATGGCTTGCTGTTTGGTCTGGGACATCCTGTTTTCACTCCACGGTAATGGCTATTTTAGCTGGTCAGGGGCGGTGGGCGCGAGTTTTGGCGAACTACCTAAGCCGTCCGGCCGTGAGCCTGCCTCGGGCGCGATGTCTGCCGCTCCTCGGCCTTCTGCCTGCGTCTGTACTCAAACAGACCGTACAGTCCACCCAGCACTGCGAAAGCGATCAGGACTGAAAGGGTCTGCCAGTAATAGCGCGCGAAAAAATTCACGATGTTTCGTCCATAGTGCGCCCCAAGATAAGCAAGGATGAAGTATCGAATGCCGCGTCCCAGGGCCAGAGCGGCAAGGAATTGTCTGGTTGGGTACTGCATGGCGCCGGCCGCCAAAAGTATGGGGACGATCGGGAAGGGTGGCGGAAGTATGGCCGGGATTGCAACTGCCGCGAAGCCCCAGTGTTCAAAAATCGCATATATCTTCGCGGCCTTCTTTTTCGAGAACCTCTTTTCCAGAGTTTCCTTACCCCCTTTGCGTGCCATGCGGTAGGTAAGATAGCCGCCAAGGGCAGCTCCCAGCGTCGCCATGATCGCGTAATAGACCCACAGGTTGCGATGGTGAGCGGCCAGGAGAATGGTGGCGGCGTCCATACTACCCGGCAGAGGGATCGGCGAGTTGTCGATGATGCCCAGCAGAATCAGGCCGGGGCCGCCGAGATGGACCAGCCATCGCAGGGCCCTCTTTTTCGAGGCGAGTACGAGGATCGCAAACAGACGCATCTTCATTAGTTAGAGCACGAATGCAGTTGGTAAATTGCAAATACTAAGCAAACTGGAATTCCGGCGGCTGCGGAAGGGCTCCGATTTCCGCAGCCAGGCGGTAATAAAGCTGGAGCCCCTCCAGGCACGGAAGGTCGAGATAATAATGGATGTTATGCGTCAGGTAGATGCGAACCATCCCGACGGTAAGGTCGAGGCGCGGCGCCCACTCCTGAGCGATAGTTTCAAGATTTTTCGGCAACAGCCCATGATCCCGCGACTGCTTAAAGACCTCCGCGATGGCCGTCCCATTTTGTCCAGCTAACGCCTGCTTGCGAATGGCCCAGAACGCGAAGACGAATGGCTTTCCCGTTCGTGCCACCCACTCCTCCGCCAGATCGAGCGTGAAATAACGGGTGCGGTCGACCTGCAGCGCCGGGTCGCCGATGAGCAAGGCCGCATCGCAGGCGTTGAGCATGGCATCGAGATCCGGAGCCATCGGCTTATAGTCGCGCGCTCCACCCAGCCATTTTGCAAACAGAATCTTGGCGAGCGCGACCGACGTCATCGAAGCCGTATCGAGCGCAACTGTGCGCACCTGCCTCCACAAGGGATCGACGGGTTTTTTGCTAACCAGCAGGATCGATCGTACCGCGCGTCGCGCCGCGATGGCCACGTCAGGAACGATGACGAGATCAGGAACCGTAGCGTAAGCCGCTGCCGGGATAATGCCAATGTCGGCGGTTCCGGCACGTAATGCCTCGGCGCATGCGGAGGGGACGGTGTAGGAAATGTCATATTCCGCAACTCGGTCCGTAATTTGGTCCGCGCCTGCCTCGCTGTGCTCAAAATTCCACATAAGAGGTGCCGTATTCAGGTAGGAAATCGACGAGATCTTTAACCGGCTCATTAGTTTACGAATTCTACCAAAAGCAATGTGCGAACCATCCTTGACAGCGTTTTCCGCCGCAGGCTAGGGTCACGCAGTATGCCCAATATGTCTAATGTGGCCATTGCCGCCTCCGACCCCTCTTCTTGCCAAGCTACCTACTGGCTCGCGCTTGCCTTGACCCCCGGATTGGGACCCACGCGCATCAGGAAACTGATCGAACATTATGGCACTGCCGAAGGCGTCTTCCGTGCCAGCCTGACAGAACTCGAAGCCACCGGGATGCGCGCCGTTTCCGCGCAATCGCTCGCAACGGGCAAATCGCTCGAACTGGCACAGCAGGAATGCGTGAAGGCAGCCGAGGCGGGCGCCAGAATTATTTCGCTCAGCGATCCCGAATACCCGTCGCGGCTGAAAGAAATTTACGACCCGCCGGTGGTCCTGTTCGTGAAGGGCAGCGTTGAAGTGCTGGCTCAGCCCGGCATCGCGATGGTAGGAACGCGCCACCCCACGCCCTACGGCAGCGGCATGGCCGAACGCCTCTCGACCGATCTCGCCGCCCGCGGACTGGTGATCATCAGCGGTTTGGCGCGGGGCATCGACACCGCGTCGCATCGCGGTGTCATCGCGGCCAAGGGAAAAACCATCGCTGTTCTCGGTACCGGAATTGACGTCATGTACCCCAAGGAAAACACGCGGCTCGCGGAACAGATCGTGGCGCTCGGCGGCGCGTTGATCTCGGAGTTCCCGGTCGGAACCTTCCCGGCCCCGCAAAACTTTCCCATCCGCAACCGGATCATCAGCGGGATGTCCGCTGGCGTGCTGGTTGTCGAAGCCGCGGAATACAGCGGCACGCGGATCACTTCCCGCTGTGCCCTCGAACAAAACCGCGATGTCTACGCTGTCCCGGGTAATGTGACCAACAAGAATTCGTGGGGCCCGAACACGCTGATCAAGCAGGGAGCGAAGCTCGTCGCCACTTGGGAAGACGTGTGGGAAGAGCTTCCTGCCGATGTACAGGCCGCGCTCAGTTCCATGCAGAATGAATCCCCGGAGCCGGAAACCGCATCTCTATTCCCGGACGAGGTGGCCTCGCCGCACGAAAGGAAGATCCTCAAGTTGCTCAAGGCCGATGAATCCACGCATATCGATCACCTGGTCGAATTGCTGGAAAACGAAATCTCCTCCTCGGAAATCTTCGCCGCCCTCTTCGAACTGGAGCTGAATGGGAAGATACGGCAGTTGCCGGGGAAGAATTTTGTGAAGAGCTTTTAGCTGTCAGCTATCAGCTGTCAGTTTTTAGTAAAACCGGAGGGAAATGCAGAGTTTCCGGAATCTTCGAGTGTGGGAGAAGGCGCATCGCTTGACTCTGGATGTTTACGCATCGAGCAAGACTTCTCCGCGGGATGAAACGTTCGGTCTGACAAGCCAGATGCGGCGCGCGTCAGCATCGATCGGGATGAATATCGCGGAGGGCTGCTGCAGGAAGGGGGATGCGGAAATGGTTCGGTTTCTACAGATCGCGATGGGGTCGGCAAGTGAACTTGAATACCAATTTCTGCTCGCTCATGATCTGGAATACTTGCACAATCCCAACTACGAGTGCCTCACAGCGCAGGTAGTAGAGGTGAAGAAGATGTTGTCGTCCCTGATGCAAAAAGTGAAGGCCCCTAACTGACGGCTGACAGCTGATAGCTGAGAGCCTAACAACTCACACAGTTGTTGCAATCCGCCAATTCGTGCTAGCTTCAATTCCAATACCGCCAAACTGAGGAACCATTGTCCAAAGGTCTAGTCATTGTCGAATCGCCGGCTAAGGCGAAAACTATCCAGAAGTATCTGGGCAAGGGATTCACGGTCGATGCTTCTTTCGGCCACGTGAAAGACCTGCCCAAAAGCAGCCTCGGTGTTGACATCGAAAACGATTTCGAAACCGAATACGTTGTCATCCCCGGGAAGGAAAAGGTTTTGGCCAAGCTGAAGAAGCTGGCGCTCTCGGCCGACCACATTTATCTTGCGCCTGATCCGGATCGCGAAGGCGAAGCGATCGCCTCCCATCTTGCCGACGAACTCGGCGAAGACTCCAGCAAGAAAAAGAAAGGAAAGAAGACTAAGCCGAAGACCGACGACATCGGTGAGGGAGCGCGCATCCGTCGCGTGACTTTCAACGAAATCACGCAGCGCGCCGTCAAAGCCGCCTTCGAGCATCCGCGCGACATCGATCGCAATTTGGTCGATGCGCAGCAAACTAGACGCGTGCTGGATCGCCTTGTGGGATACCAGGTCTCTCCTCTTTTGTGGGACAAAGTCCGCCGCGGCCTTTCCGCTGGACGGGTGCAGACCGTCGCGCTCCGTTTGATCGTCGATCGCGAACGCGAAATCAAAGCCTTCGAGAAAAAGGAATATTGGACGATTGACGCCAATCTCGCGGCGGCTAAGCCTCCTGCATTCGACGCCCGTTTCCTGGGCAAGGGCGAAGAGAAAATCGAAGTCACTAACGGCGAGCAAGCGGAACAAATCCGGCTGGCGCTCGAAAAGGCCGATTGGGTCGTTCGTTCAGCGGAAAAGAAAGAACGGCGGCGCAATGCGACTCCACCGTTCACCACCAGTAAGTTGCAACAGGATTCCTCGCGCAAGCTGCGCTTCAGCGTGAAGCGCACCATGATGATCGCTCAGCGTCTCTATGAAGGCATTGAACTCGGCGACGAGGGGCTGGTCGGCCTGATCACCTATATGCGAACCGATTCGACCCGGGTTTCTGCAGAGGCGATTACCGAAGTCCGCGAATATATCACCGGCGAGTACGGCGCCAACTATTTACCGGCTTCTCCCAATACATATAAGGAGAAGAAAGAAGCGCAAGCGGCGCACGAAGCGATTCGTCCGACTTCGGCCGCGCGCCATCCCGACCAGGTCAAACAATACCTACAGGAGGACGAATTCAAAGTCTACAAACTGATCTGGCAGCGCTTCGTCGCCTCGCAGATGAACCCGGCCGTGTTCGACCAGACGTCGGTTGACATCGATGCCAAATCGGGCAGCGACGTGTTCTGGTTCCGTGTAACCGGATCGGTCATGAAATTCGACGGCTTCCTCAAGGTCTATGAAGAATCCAAAGACAGCAAGGACGAGGAAGACGAGGAACTGAAGCACAAGCTCCCGCCGCTCGAAGCCGGGCAGAAGCTAACCTTAAAATCTCTGCTCCCAGAGCAGCATTTCACAGAACCGCCTCCGCGCTTTAACGAAGCTTCGCTGGTCAAAGAGCTTGAAGAGCGCGGCATCGGTCGGCCTTCGACCTACGCCACCATCCTCAGCACTATTCAGGAGCGGCAGTACGCGCAGAAAGTCGGAGGCAAGTTCACTCCCACGGAGATCGGCCTGGTCGTCACCGATCTGCTGGTCGAGAATTTTAAAGACATTTTCGACTTCCAATACACCGCGCGCCTGGAAGAAGAGCTCGACGAGATTGAAGAAGGCAAGCAGACGGGCAACGACGCGCTCACCGAGTTTTACCAGAAGTTTTCCAAGGATCTCCGATACGCCGAGAAGCACATGGAAAACATCAAGCGTATGGAGAAGCCCACCGACGAAAAGTGTGAGCTCTGCGGCGCGCCGTTGGTCATCAAGTGGGGCAAGCACGGTTCGTTCTATGCGTGCAGTACCTACGACAAGGAAAACCCAGACACCTGCAAGTTCACCAAAGAGAATCCCATTAATCTGCCCGACCTCGACTCAGCCGACATACAGGAGACGGCGCAAGAGGAATATTGCGAAAACTGTGGTCGCGTCATGGTCCTGAAGCGCGGGCGCTTCGGCCAGTTCATGGCCTGCACCGGCTATCCCGATTGCAAGACGACGCGGCGGCTCGATCAAGGCAAGAGAGTGCCCGACATTCCGCTCGATGAAACCTGCCCGCTGTGCAAACGCAACTTGATTCTGCGGCACGGCCGTTTCGGCGAGTTCACTTCCTGCAGCGGATATCCTGAATGCAAATACGTGAAGCAGAACTTCATCGGCGTAAAGTGTCCCGAATGCAAAGAAGGCGAACTCGTCGAAAAACGCGCGCGCAAGGGAAATACTTTTTACGGCTGCGGAAATTATCCGAAGTGCAAATTCACCTCCGCGGCGAAGCCGATCCCCGAGAAGTGCCCGGATTGCGGACATGAGTACCTGGTGGAGCGGCTCCGCAAAGACGGAACGGTAGTCGCGTGTCCGAATAAGGAGTGCGACTACGAGCGCGCGGTAGAAGGCGCAACCGCGGACGTTTCGAAAGTCTGACAAAGGCACGTTTCAGAAGCAGAACCAGTTGCGGGAACATTTAGCGAGGCAAAATATGGCAAAGAAAGCAACCGCGCACGATGCACAGTTGATTCTGAAGCTCTACGACCTCCGCCGTGAGGCGGAGATGCGCAAGGCAAGACACTGGTTCACTGTGGATTTCTGGCCTCGGAGCGCTGACGATCTGGTAAAGATTATGAATTCGTTTCCCAGCCAGGAGAACGCATGGGTTCGCCAGGTGGCGGGCTATTGGGATATGGCCGCGACCCTGGTGCTGCACGGCGCGCTCAACGAAGAGCTTTTTGTGCAGCCCGGCTGCAGCGGCGAAATGTTTTTCATTTTTGCCAAGATTCATCCATTTCTTAAGGAATTTCGTGAGAAGACCAACAATCCCGACGCTTTCGCCCACATCGAAAAAGTAGCCACCAGATCGAAGACCGCCCGCAGGCGTCTGGAACGCGTCTTGAAGAATATTGAGAATCGGCGCAAGGCGCTGGCCAAGACGGCCAAGAAGAGCTGACCGCAGCCGAGAGTTCGCCTCGTAATTCTGTGGACACGATCGTCGCCGCCTATCTGCTATCCTGAATACGTTGTGCGGATGCTCTGGTGGTTCCTCATACTGGGAGTCAGTACTCTGGTCGTCGTGTCGTTTGCGCTTACGCTTTACATGCGGGTTCGGCGGCAGATGAAGCTTTCGGCGGCCCACAGAGCGGAACTCGACGGCCTCGACCATTCGCCGCCTGAGGCGTGATTCCCGACGCCTCCATGAAGAAAGGAAAGCGATGTCGAGACAAGCGACCACATTAGCGGCGGAAGAGTTCGGACAGCAGACCCGTCCCCAAACCATTGATCGGGGAAGGGAATGGGCCAGGCACGCGGCCATCGTGATCGCCGCCAGCCTCTTCGTCGCGTTGTGCGCGCGTGTGACTGTGCCGCTACCCTTCACGCCAGTTCCGCTGACGCTGCAAAACTTCGGAGTCCTGGCTGTAGGCTTACTGCTCGGTTCTCGTCGCGGTTTCGCCGCGCTTGCGCTCTACCTCGTAGAAGGCGCGTTTGGACTCCCCGTGTTCAGCCCGTCAATTTCTCTGGGCGTCGGAGTTCTCCGAATACTCGGCCCGACCGGCGGGTTCTTGATGGCCTATCCGCTCGTGGCATTCGTTGCTGGCTATATCTACGAGCACACCTCTCGCCGTTTCGCCTGGGCCGCGGTTTCAGCCGCGGCTGCGGAAGTAGTGCTCTTCGCCGGAGGACTTAGCTGGCTTGCCGTGCTGACGCACTCGGTTTCTATGGCGCTCAAGTATGGCCTCTACTGGTTCGTTTTTGCGGAAGTCATCAAAGTGCTGATGGCGGCCGCCGTGGCCGCTCGCTGGCACCGACGGACTTCTCTGTAGAGACAGGGCTTGCCGTTTCACTCCCCCGGCGGGAGACGCGGCAAGCCGCGTCTCTACGGGAAATTAAGCATGACTCGAGTGAATTTTTCTGCCACTGAAGTTTATAGAACAGGATTAAGGAATCTTATGAGTACCGTATCTGCTCCAGTTCGCGAAATCACCGTGGCGCACAGCCCGGACTCCGACGACGCATTCATGTTTTACGGCCTGGCGACGAACAAAGTTCGCGTGCCCGGACTGAAGTTCAGCCATACCCTCTGCGACATCGAGACGCTGAACCGGCAGGCGCAAGAGGGCGTCTACGACGTAACCGCAATTTCATTCCACGCCTTTCCCTACATTCAGGAAGACTATGCGCTGATGTCGTGCGGCGGCAGCGTGGGCGACGGTTATGGTCCCATGCTCGTTTCCACCCGGCCCTTCACGCAGGACGAGATCAAACGCAGGAAGATCGCGGTGCCGGGCAAGCTCACCACCGCCTACCTGGCGCTCGAACTGTTCGCGCCCGGCATTGACGTGGAAGTCGTCCCCTTCGATCAAATCATTCCGCAGATTCTCGAGGGGAAATACGAAGCCGGCCTCATCATCCACGAAGGTCAGCTTACTTACGACAAGTCAGGACTGCATCGTGTTGTCGATCTCGGCAGGTGGTGGCAAAAAGTTACCGGCCTTCCGCTGCCGCTTGGCGGAAACGCCATTCGCCGTTCGCTCGGGCCGGAAACGATGGCCAGCGTCACGCAGGCGCTGCGCGAGAGTATCCAGTACGCTATCGATCATCGCGAAGAAGCGCTCAGTTATGCCATGCAGTTCGCCCGCGATCTCGATACACAACTCGCCGATAAGTTCGTCGGCATGTACGTCAACGAACGCACTCTGGATTACGGAGACGACGGCCGAGAGGCGGTGCGGCGGCTGCTCGACATGGGGCATAAGGCGGGGATTATTCCGCAGACGCCGCGCGTGGAGTGGGTGTAGGGAAGCTGCTGGCTTTCACCCGCGCCCAGCCCGGAGGCCCTACTTTAGCGAATCTGTGTGGAGGATACCGCTCGCTCGGCAAGCCTTCTCGATTGTGTCCGTTTGCTTTTGTCCGTAGCGGTGACCTATGGTCCCGTCTCGCACTTTCACAAGGTATCCGCCGTAAACCCCGGCCTCTTTTCCACAATCACCAGTCGAAGTTACTTCCGAAACGAGGAATACACTCTGAGAATCCTTCGTCCATCCAAGCAGGAAGAGGTTATTTCCGCCACGAGAGGGACAAGAGTGTTGCGATCCAAAATCATCAAACACGGTTTGAGGGGCGCGATTCTCCGAGACTCGCTCACCCCCAATCGAAAACAAATGGGTCTTGTACTGATGATATGTCGCACTATTACTGTAGCTGACGAAGAATTGACTCGAATCCGGCGACCAGCCGATCTCGATGCAGCAATTGGTATCCAAATATTCCAGGGTTGTCACCTGCTTGTCACGTACAAACACCGCGTACTTGTAGTCCCTTCGTAGTTGGATATGCTTCCTGCCGTCAGGTGACGAAATCGATGGTTGGCCTTGAAAGGAGCTTAAATCAAAGCTCTGGGCGTTGCATGCGAAGGTATGCTGGTCTTTACTGAACGAAGCTGAACTGCACAACGCTAGAGTCAGGATAATGAGTTGAACACTGAGTCTGCTCATCTGGCAGCCGCCCTACCGTACCCTCTGCGGAAAAGAAAACACCGGATCGATATCCACGGGAACATCCGCCGCCGCTTTCAACGACGCCTTCAATTCTTCCGGCATCGTGCCGTACTTTTTGAACCAGTTTTCCGCACGCGAGCGGTCCCCGGTGGCCTCGATCTCCAGGAGTTCCTTGGCTAGATCCGCCAATGCACCCGGCATCTTCTCGTAGTCAATAGCGTACCGGCCGTTGGCATTCCGCCGGATCGCGCCGCGCTCCGAGAGATAATTGAATTCCATCATCTCCGCTTGGCCGTGCGCCTCCGCCGTTCCGAAGCGTACGGTGCGAAACACTCCGCCCACATACGAAGCGTAATATTCCTCCAGCTTTTCTTTCGGAAGCGCGTCGTGATCGACCAGCCATTTCAAAGCAAACATCCCGGTCACATCAGCCTTCGCTTCTTCCAGACCGCTAAATTCCGGACCGATCGCTTCCCGTATATCGACTTTGCCGGCCGATTTATCTGACCCTGATTTATCTGACGCCGATTTACCTGACGAAGTGCGCGCAAACGCCGGACCAAGCCCATGGCAAATCTCGTGCATAATTGTTGTTACAAGATAACCCTCGCCTGATACTTTAACCGCCTGCTCCGGCTCCATCAGCTTGCGTGCCACCGGCAATACAACGTAGTTCACGCGCGCGTCCATGAAATTCTTGAAGAAGAGCTTCTTGCTGCCCTTTTGCTCATGCACTCGCGGATCGTTCGGGAGATTGTCGGCCACCGCCTGGTATCCGTGAGCCAGGTCTCCCGCTCGAAACGGAGCGTCCATCACTTCCATCGGCGTCTCCAGACCATGTTTCGACGGCCGATCTTCCGCCGCCAGCGGCAGTGCATCCTGAATTTGGGGTACATATTTCTGGAACAGCTCCAGCTTCTTGCTCTCGCTTTCGTTTCGCACCATCACCGCTGCGCCGTATGAACCTTTGACGCCCAGTAATCCGTCCAGATAAGTTTCATAGGGCGCAAAAATAATATCGAATTTCGGATTCTTCAACTCCAGCCATGCCAGGTCGCTCGGAAAGTAATCGTCGCTGAGCAGTGCATCGGCCCGCAGTCGAAGGAACTTCGCGAACGCCGCATCATCGCTAAGCTCGGCGGCCTCACGTAAAGCTTTGGCGGCCGGCTCCAGAAAAGCGCGAAACGCAATCCGGTAGGGAACGGCCTCCAGTTTGTCCTGATGCCAGCGCGCGATCGTGAACTGATCGTAAATTGCCGCCTTCTGATCCGGATGTTCCTTGACGTATTGCTCCACCTGAGCCCGCGTCAGGTTCGCAGGATAGAATCCACGGCCCGGCGGCATGGCCTCCGTCCCGACAAACGCTCTATTCTGGTCAAGCAGATCAAAGCGCGAAGCGTTAATCCACAGGTAGCGTCGCAGTTGCACATCGCGCGGGTTCCGGGCCGATGCCAGCGACTGATACAGGGTCAGGCCCTCGGGATCGGTCTGCCGCCAATAGATACTTTCGAGGTAGCCGCAGGCCTCCACCAGTTTGCGAACCAGTTGCTGTTCGCGAGTGCTCAGAGTGGCCGTCTGGAACTGCATTTGGACACGCCGGAACCTGGCCAGGCGTTGCGATAGGTCAGCCGTAACCTTCAAACTGGCCGTGGCTGGTCCCCTCGCCGCTGAACCCGTCATCGTCTTTTTCTTCTGCTGCGCCGGCCCAAAGGTGGGAATCAAAAGAACCCCGAGCAAAAATGGCCCGCCATGCGTTAAAAAGCTTTTAATATGCCGTTTCTTCATGTGCATTCAAGTCTATCAAAGGGGCCAATCCGGCCCTGCGCCGTTATCATAAATACATGCGGGGAGAGAATGGCGCCCAGACACTGCTCATCGATGCCGATGACACCCTGTGGGAAAATAATGTCTATTTCGAGCGGGCGATCGCGAAGTTCATTTCGTTCCTTGACCACCGCGAACACTCACCCGAGATGGTGCGCCTGGTGCTGAACGACGTGGAACGAGAATCCATCCTCACGCACGGCTATGGCCTGCATAGCTTCGCGCATTCGCTGGTAGAAACTTTTGAGAAGCTTTCCGTCGATCCGGTGACGCCCGACCTGCACGAACGCATTCGCGACTTTGCCCGGCAGATCGCCGATCATCCGATCGAAGTTCTCCTCGGCGTGCCTGAGACCCTTCAGTATCTCGGCGAGCGGCACCACCTCATCATGATGACGAAGGGAAATCCCGCCGAGCAATCCGGAAAAGTTGAACGGTCAGGATTGAAAGAGTATTTTTCCGCCGTTGAGATCGTAGCCGAGAAGGACGAATCGACCTACCGCTCCACCATCGCCAAGTACGCCCTCGCGGCGGACACCACCTGGATGGTAGGCAACAGCCCAAAGTCCGATATCAACCCCGCCCTCGCCGCAGGCCTGCACGCCGTTTTCGTGCCCCACGACAAGACCTGGATACTGGAGCACGAGGAAGTTGCGACAGCGCCGCCAGACCAGCGGCTGCTTGTGGTGGAGACGTTCGCCGACCTGAAGGCTCATTTCTAGTTCAGGCCCAATTGCGTCGTTCGTTACTGAATGGTGAAAGGCACGGAGTTCGAGTTCGCGCCGCCCGAGTGCACGTAGACCTGCACCGTGCCCGGATTCATGATGTCCGCGTCCGTAATATTCGCCGTCACCTTGGACGTGGAAACGTAGGTCGTTGTCCGCGTCGCCGTGCCCCAATAAACCAGTGAGTCCGTGCCAAAACCCGAGCCATTCACCGTTAGAACAAATGCCCCACTGTTCGCCATGGCGGTGCTCGGCACGAGTTGTGTGATCTTAGGCATCCCGTTCCCATTCATGTAGTTGTGGGAATAGCCGCATCCGACGCCCATCAATGTGATTGCCACTAAAAGTCCAAAACTGATCCGTGACATAGCCACCTCCGAAACCTCTTGCAGACTGGGAGCAGCGTAGCAATGACCGGAAACGGGGTTGTCACAGGTCCGTCATTTTTGTGTATACAAAACAACAGAGCAGTTGTCATTTTGTCAGGTCGGAGTTCTCGGCGTGCCAACAGGTCCTACTGAGAAACTGAGAAACTGAACTGCAATAGACGCAGGCCGGGAGCCCGGAATTTCTTCCGGTCCCGGCCCGCGCTTCTATCAACTTAACAGCGGATTCAGTTCTTTGGAGTGGGATTGGCGTTCGCGGTGGTTGCCGCCGCGTTTGGCGCTGCTGCGGTAGTCACCGCAGATGTGCCCGCAACGTTGTACCGCGAAAGTCGCGGGAAAAACGGCGTGACCTCGAACGGCATCTTGTCGCGCGCCGACGTGATCGCGACCGGCTGTGCCTTCACGATCTCCACTCTGTCGTCCCATGGGTTCAGCTTGACGCGTCCACCCAGAGGCAGCGCGGCGATCTGGTCCAGCTTGTTCCAATCGAGCGCCGGAGCCGAGGTGGCCAGCTGCGCCATGCGTGTCACCGTCCCATTCTCGGTGATGCTATTGCCAAGGTGAGCTTGCAGCAGAGCGCTTAATTGCGGAGCGCGTGTCTGCAGAGCCTTGATGAAAAGCCCGGCCGACTCCAGCTTTTGCGCGTACGGCGATGCCTTCAGCATTTCGATGGCTTTCTTGTCGGCGGCTGTTTCCTCTTCGGGAATGTGTTTGAAACCGAGGTTCTGGTAAGTCCCCTCGTCGGAGAACAGCATGCGGTCATTGAACGCGTACTGGCTGCCCAGGTTATGTCCCAGAACAATGTGGGCCAGTTCGTGCGAGAGTACCATCGCCAGGCTGCCCTCGTCGGGAAGCACGTCGATCAGGCCGCGGCTTACCACAATCGTGTTACCGACGCTGAACGTTTCCAGAGGAGAAGTCGTCAACACCCGCGTCCGGACTGGCCGTGGCAGTTCAATGTTATTGGTGATCTCCAGGTTGTTCACCACGGTTTGCAGAATCTTGTCCACATCGCCTTCCGGCGCCAGCAACCCGGCACGTTGCAGTCGTTCGATTACGTTGTCTTCCGCCTGCTGTTGCCATTCACGCTCGGCGGCCAGCGGGGTTGCATCCTGTGCGGTTGGCGTGTCGTCTTTTACGCTGTCCACCCGGATCTGGGTAAGTTCGTCGTTCGCCGTTCCCGTCTTCAGGTTATATCCCCACATGCGCGTCTGCGCCTTGAACGCGATCTTGTTCTTGGCTCCCGCTGTGAAGTCGCCTTCCTCGCTGTAGATGTAGGCCGGCACCCAGTAGCCCGGAGTCAAATTCAGCCGCCAGCTGTCCATGTGGTAGTAATAATTGTTCCGTGGAGCGCGCGCATAAGTGCCGTTCAATCGCACAATGCTGAAATCCTGATCTTCAACCCAGATACGGCCGAGAAAGCGTCCGCGTCCAGCGTCTTTTTTCGGTGTCAGATCGAATACCAGGCATCGCACGTCGCCGAGAAACTCGCGTCGCGCGTAGTGAAAATTGTAGTGCTGCCGGTCAAAGTCGTTGCGGTCGGCGAAGATCATCCACGAAAAGCCCAGGGGCTGGTACTGGAACTTGAATCTCTTCGTGATTCCGCCCAGAAGACGCTTCTCCATCCCCTCGCCTTCGCCCTTGCCTTTTTCCTGAAGGTAGTCGCTCCGGTCGATCGAGTCGCTCAGGTCCATGCGTCCGAGAAAGTAATGATCATCCTGCGGGATTGGCCCCAGCTGCGGATCCTGCGTCAGGTTTTGCAGATAAGTTTCCACAATTGGCGTGCGCGGCGTCAAAAACTTGATCAGATCCTTCTCGCGCGCAATCACGCGGTCTACCACCTGATCCATCGTGGTCGGCGGAGCCAGGCTTGACGGAGCCTGCGCGGATTGAGCCTGATCTGACGGGGCGGCACTCGGCTGAGCAGCCGTCGGTTCCGGTTTCGTCGCCGCAACCGTCTGTGGGTTCTGCGGCGCGGACGCCGGCTGCTGGGCCACTGCCGTTATGGTTACCGCTAGCAGAGCCAAAACCATCCAGTTCATAGTGCTCATCATCTTCTGCATAACTCTCCGCATGACTCTTATCTCCAAAGTTTCAATATGCCAATTGAAATGACACGTGAACAACTGCTGTCGAATCCACAGCCTGCCCGTTTCGCAAGGCCGCCTTGAAACGCATCTTGTTGGCGGCGGCTACGGCGGCTTCATCAAGTCCATGACCCAGACCCCGCACCACGCGATTCACGTGTAGCTGTCCGTTCGCCGCGAACTCCACTTCCAGCAGGACTTCGCCTTCCAGTTTCAGATTTTTTGCTTCGTCCGTATAAACCGGGTTCGGCTTGTACGTGATCTCAACCGAGGTGGTCGGCGGGCCGCTATCCACCCGCTGAATATGTGGCGTGTTCTGCGCGACTTCCTGCGAGCCAAAGCCCGAGGTCTGCACTCCCGCGTTGCCGCGACCACTCCTGCGCCCGTCTCCTTGCCCGCCAGTCGCCACGCCATTGCCAAAATCGGCGCTCGCAACTGTTCCCTTAATTCCTTTTGCACCACCTGATCCGTTGCCTTGTCCGGGTCCCACCGGCATGTCGAACGAGCCCGCCGCGGAAGCGATCAGTTTGCCGTTCGGCTTGCTGTTGGCACTCGGCTTCAGCCCATTCGGATCGCCGAACCCGCCCGTCTGCACCTTCTCAATCGGAGCATTTACCGTCGGGGTCACCGAGCTTCCCTGGAATTCTCCGGTGTGAATCAGCACCGGACGCGCTCCGCTCGTGGCCTTCAACACCGCAGGCGCGAAGTTGTTCATCGCCACTTTGGGCGGCTCAATTTCCTGTGGTTGCGGTTTGGGCGCGCGGATTTCGTGCGGCACGATCAGTTTTGGCGCCTGAAATACTGGCTCCCGCGGCAGCAACTTTGCATGCACCGGCAGCGGCTTCGGCTTGGGCAGCGCCTCGGGCCTCAGCGCCGGCCGCGCTATCAGTTCCGTGACGTGATAGTTGGCGGTGATGAGTAGGGTATCGGGCATTATGATGCCGAAAAGAATAAGAAGCAAAATAAGTGCTGTAAGAAACCCGTAGCTCGCTACGAAGGTCCGCCAGTTCCACTTCTTTTCAGGCAACAAGCCGAGTTGATAACTTAGATCGTACGTAGGCATCCATGACTCCAAAAAAAGGGGGCCCAGGGCGGGGGAGTGCGCTCGGGGTTGGAGTCATCACCTTAGAGGAGATTGGGCAGGGGGTAAACGTGTCGCTTGCGCCTGTCCTTTGGTAACCACCATTGTGGCATTCAGCTAATGGCCGATTACTTTAGTGCCGCAGCCCGGCGGCGCACAAAAAAATAAAATACCGGGACGCCTGCCAGAATCGCCACACATCCACCCGCCGAACTTTTCAGATTGTCAGTGAACGTGTAGTAGAGAAGGATCGCGGAAACCAGCACAAACACGGCCGGAACCACTGGATATCCCCAAA
Source organism: Terriglobales bacterium (assembly GCA_035260505.1). Taxonomy (GTDB): domain Bacteria; phylum Acidobacteriota; class Terriglobia; order Terriglobales; family Acidobacteriaceae; genus Acidiflorens. The sequence continues at coordinate 1,392 of DATFVD010000472.1, read as the reverse complement.
CGCGATAAGGTCGCTCGGCGTGTGGTTCGCGTCGACGGAAAACAAACACGGTGCTGCCTGCGATCATGTAGAACATCCATTCCGCAAAAATCGCAAGCGAAAAGAATTGCCGAAAACTGCCTCCGAGCAACAGCAGAAGGATCGCCAGCCCGCACTGCACAACAATCGCCACGGACGGCGTGCGGAAGCGCGGATGAACCGCCGCCATCGCCTCGAAAAAATATCCGTCGCGGGCCACCGCAAACGGCACACGCGCTCCGCTCATGATGGTGCCGTTCAAAGTCACCAGCATAGAAACCGCCATGCCCGCCGATACCAGGCTGGCGCCTGCGCGCCCCAACACCAATGCCACCGCTTCGGATGCAGGATGCTCTGAGCCTGCCACCGCCGCTGCCGGCAGCACATACTGCACCGCCGCGTTCACCAGAATGTAGAGCGCGCCCACCGTCGCCACGCCCCAAATCAGCGATAGAGGAATGTTGCGCTGCGGATTCCGTATCTCCCCTGCAACCATGTTCAGATCGTTCCAGCCGTCATAAGCCCAGAGCGCGGCCACCAGCGCCGCAAAAAATCCGGCCACGCCGCCTTTCGCGCCAATGAACTCGGTCGCAAAATTCGCCCAGGTTCCTCCGCTATAGGAAAAGCCCACTCCCACAATTCCAAGGATGATCGCAACCTTCAGCAGTGTGAACAGAAACTGAAATTCTCCGGCGCGTCGCACCCCAATGTAATTCAGCCCCGAAACCAAAATTGTGGCCGCAATGGCGACGAGTTGGCCGTAGCGGACCGTGAATGGATGCGAAAGCCACGTTGTCGACAAGAACGAAAAGACAGGGAAGGTTTCGAGGATGCGCACCAACCCGGTAGTGATGGTCGCGATCGAAGCTGGCTTGGCGATTAGAAACCATGTCCATGCATACAGAAACCCTGGCAGAGGCCCATAGGCATCGCGAACATACACATACTCGCCGCCCGCCTGCGGCTTCATCGCGCCCAGTTCGGCATAAGTAAGCGCGCCAAAAAAAGACAGAAGCCCACCAATCACCCATGCGAGATACACAACCCGCGCCGACCCCACCGCCTGCATCATCTCGGATGGAACAAGAAAAATTCCGCTCCCGATGATCGTTCCCACCACCACCGCGCCGGCATGCGACAACCCGAGGTCGCGCGCCAGTTCCGGTTTGGTTGCGTTTGTAGCGCTCATTCTGGATCCAAGAGTTGCAAGATTCTACCCGGGCTGGCGCAGTTTGCGAAGAAGAGCCCGCCCATTGCACTTGGGGTCTCCTGTGCTCCTCTGTGTCCCCTGTGGTTCAAGCTTTTGACGCAGGCGAAAACGCCAAGCTCAACAAATAACCGATCCCAAACGTCACACAGGTCCCGATCGCGACC
>DATFVD010000471.1:0-3652 GCA_035260505.1 Terriglobales bacterium | reverse complement strand
GGAAACCGCTGAAGATCATGATGAAAAGCGCCTGGGGGTCCGACGATCCCACCAAGGCCGCGTTCCCGTTTTCTCATGGACTGGCCCTTTCGGAGGCGGGACACGATGTGCAGATCTACTTGCTGGGCGAAGCCGTATCGCTGATGCGTCAGGCCGTAGCGAATTCTGTGACTCCGGTGGGTTGGCCTCCGAATGTGGAGTCCCTTGCCAAACTCGCTGCTAAGAAGGTACCAATCTACGCTTGCGGAGCCTGTTCCCGCGCTCGTGGCGTCACGGAAGATGATCTGGCGAACTTTGGCGCTAAGTTTGGAAACCCACCAATCTTCGTGTCTTTAGTCGAATGGGCAGACCGAGTCATCAGGGAATAGGGCGAGCAGGGTTTCGATCTGCGGACTTTGTCGGAATAACGAACTCGATCAACGTGGGGAAACGACCTCTGCGATTTGTTGCGTTTCGTCCGAGATAATCGCATCCGCGCCCCACCCCGCGAACTCACGCATGTGCTCCGCGCGATTCACCGTCCAGACCATGATTTTCTTCCCCGCCGCATGAACCAGTTCGATCAATTCCCTGTCTGCTAGCTTGAATTGAGGAATCACCCACTCCGCTGGCCTTTCCCGCCAGCCTCGAAGCCACTCCTGCGTGTCGCAAAGAAAGCCCAGCGGAATCGCCGAGTCGAGCTCGCGGATTGCCGTGAGCACCTCGGGAAGAAACGAAGAAACCACGTATCCATTTTGCGGCGAATGCTTGCGCAACTCTGCAACCGTCTGCGCCTCCAGCCCTGCCACCTTCAACTCGATATCGAGAAACGCCCGATGCGCAAATTGCCGCAGAACATCTTCCAGTGTAGGTAACGGCAGGGTTTTAGATCCAGTGTTCGCAATCTCCACCCCGCCGACAGCAGCGTCGTGGCAAATCACAGCCACCCCGTCAGCAGACCGCCGCACGTCAAACTCAAACCCGTCGCACCCATGCTGTAAACAAAGCTCAAATGATGCCAGAGAATTTTCAGGAATTTGGCGGGAAGCCCGCGCACCACGATGCCCGAGCAGAAGAGGTGTCATGGGAGTTCTCAGTTCCTTAGTTCTCATCAAAATTTCCTCTGGTTTCGAACTGAGAACTGAGAACCGGGAACTGAGAACTTAATCCAAATCGAAATCCCGGATCGGTCTTCCCGTGTCCGGCGTTTCCTTCGCCTTCTTCACCGCTTCCTGGAACTTTTTCTCCAGCAGCTCCGAGGCATGCTTTTGTGCTTCCACCGATTGCCGGAAGATCGAATCGCGACGGCTGTCCTGTTCCTTCATGGCGCGAGCCGCTTCTTCCATGTCGTTGAATGTTTTCGGCTTGACCGGCGCGGTGTGCGCGATGATGCTGCGCGTCGCAGCATCGATTTTCATGACCGCGCCGCAGCAGGGGCAGGTCACATCAAAACTAGACTCACGAAAATTGGATTCGCGTTTCACCACACCGCGATCATACCGCAATCCGCGTCAGCGCGGCGCAAGGTGAATCGGTAGTATGTGGAACACGAACAGCATCTCCCAACCCAGTAGGACGACCGATACCAACACTACCAATACGGCCAGAATCTCCCCAAAGTTCAGGCCCGTCTTTCCCTGCTCGAAACGGCGCGCTCCGAGGCTCAAAATATTCAGCGTGGCAAAGCCAAATACCAGCGCCCAGAGAATGTTGTAAATCCCCTCGCGGGTCGATCGCAGGAGAAACATCGCAGGCAGAACCGCAGGCACAACAATGACCGCCAACGCGTGCAGCCCACGACCAGAGAAGTCTGCCCACCCCCGGGCCTGCCCCATCGTAAAAATTAACAATGCGTAACTCCGGGGTGCAGCCGAGGAGGGCCGAGGCAGTCTCATGCGGAAATTTGATAGTACCGTGTTTACCGATCCAAAGTCAGCCAAACCACCACTAGAGGACTCTCATTAGTTCATAAGGTTGATTTTCTCAGCCTTGTCACAGAGGATAGTATGCCAGATCGTAAACGATGATCGTGAACTTCGCAGAGCGGGCGCACAACCACAACTGGGAACTCGACCCGGTCACCAGGTCCTTGCTGGATACCGATTTCTACAAACTGCTGATGCTCCAGTTCATCTGGAAGCATTACCCGCGAACCCGTGTGTCGTTCTCTCTGTTCAACCGCACCACTTCTGTGCGCCTCGCAGACATGTTCCCGCGCGAGGAACTCATCCACCAGATGGAGCACGTTCGCGGCCTGCGCTTTCGAAGGTCGGAACTGGTCTGGCTCGCCGGCAACACTTTCTATGGCCGCCGCGGAATCTTTGAACCCGCCTTTCTGGAGTGGCTGGAACGCGATTTCCGGTTGTCGGACTATGAACTATCGGTCAAGGACGGCCAATTCCATCTCTCGTTCGACGGCCTTTGGGCCGAGACAACCATGTGGGAGCTCTATGCGCTTTCCATCCTGGACGAACTCAAGACCCGAGCCGGTTTGAAAAAACTGCGCGAGTTCGGTCTCGACATCCTGTATGCCCGGGCAAAAACAAAACTCTGGGGAAAAATTGAGCGACTGCGCGGCGTTCCCGGTCTTGCCGTTGCAGACTTCGGAACCCGGCGCCGCCACAGCTTTCTCTGGCAGGAATACGTGGTCAACGCCATGGCGGTGAATCTCGGCAGCGCCTTTACCGGAACCTCGAATGCCTTCCTCGCCCATAAGCATGATCTTGAAGCCATCGGAACCAACGCGCACGAAATCCCCATGGTGCTCGCCGCCCTCGCGCCCAACGACGATGACGCTGCACTCAAAGCTTCTCAGTACCGTGTCCTCGAGTTATGGCAGGCGACCTACGAAGGCGCTCTCCGGATCATGCTGCCGGATACTTTTGGAACTACGCAATTTCTCGAGAATGCCCCCGACTGGATGGCCGATTGGACGGGGCAGCGCGTGGACAGCAAGAATCCCTACATCGCCGGCGACGAATACATTCAATGGCTCAAGGCACGCGGTCGAGACCCGCGTGACAAACTCATCATCGCGTCCGACGCACTCGACGTCGATGACATCCTCGGACTGCACGCCTATTTCGGCGGAGAGTTAGCGAGCGGTGCCACCGCCGGCACCGCGATAAACGACTTTCGCAGCGCCGCCGATTTCCACGATCCGAAAAAGTGGACCCCTGGCCGGCGCATTCGTTTCAGTGCAGGTTGGGGAACTTTGCTGACCAACGATTTCCGCGGCTGCGATCCCGCCGGCGGCAGCGACTTTGATCCAATCAGCCTGATCTGCAAGGTGTCGACTGTCGAAGGCAAGCCCGCGGTTAAGCTCTCCGACAACTACGCCAAGGCGCTCGGCACGCCGTCCGAAATCGAACGCTACCGGCGCGTGTTCGGTAGCAAAGGACTCAGCAACATTCCCGTGATTGCGTAAATAACTCGATGCCCACCCTGCCATCTCCACCCGCGCCCGATTTCATCTACGGCACCGCCTGGAAGGAAGATCGCACCCCGGCGCTCACGGAACTCGCGCTCCGCATGGGCTTTCGAGCCATCGACACGGCGAACCAGCGACGGCATTATTTCGAAGCCGGAGTCGGTCAAGCACTAGCCGCCGCTTACCACGCGGGCATCGTCACCCGCGACGATCTTTTTCTGCAAACAAAATTTACCTATCAGC
>DATFVD010000470.1:0-7277 GCA_035260505.1 Terriglobales bacterium | reverse complement strand
GGTGACATCGGGATTTAACAACGTTATCCATTTCAATCGTGGCGAGGGCGGAACTCCTCGACGTATTCCGCCGCTCCGATCAACTCAAGTTTTGCAGAGGTGCCCCGCACACAAACGACGTCACCCCAGCATTCCATCCTCAGTTCGATGTCACCTTCCACGTCGAGCGGAATCGGAATCAAGTTTTCTGACACAATGTTGTTTATCCTGAACGATCCGTCCGAGAGGTAGTGAGCATAGCCCCGATATGCTTCACGGCTCTCCTTTGAGAATGTGCCCTCAACACTGGCGTTTCCGATCCGAAGCACCGCCTCTTGTGTCCATCCCTTTCCCACGTCAACGGCCGGACTTCCCTCGGAGGAATGTATGTACACCTCTTTAAAGTGCAGGACGGCCGTTCGATCTTGCAGCGTAACCTGATCGAAGGCGGAATCGTGAATTTCGATGGCTCGCTTTTTCACAGACACAGATTACCTCAGAAGAAGTGCACACGTCCTAACCGCTGTAGTGAGGCGTTTGCACAACCTATTCTGGGCGCAACCTTCTGAGCCTACTTGAGATAGCTCGCAGGTGGGATACGGATTGGTAGTCATTCGTTATTCAACGGACAATGTCCCTCGGACCCAATCTTCGATGGCTACTCGCATCTCCTTGAGTCTGCCTTCGAAGAAGTGATCTCCGGCTTCGATGCGGACCAACTTCTTCGGATCGGCGAAGGTGTTGACGAGCGCTTCGAGTTTGCCGGCGGGGCCGAACTGATCGCGCGAGCCGCTGACGAAGAGTTTCGGCTTGGTGCAAGCGCGCAGAAATTCGAAATCGTAGACCCGGCCTTCGATGGGGACGGCGGGCAGGCCGAGGGCGATGAGCGCGCGGACGCGGTCGTCCGAATAGGCGGCGCGCGATCCAACAGCAGCGCCGAAAGAAAAGCCGGCGAAGATGACGGGCAGCGTGAACTCATGTTCCAGCCAGTCGAGGGCGGCGCGCACGTCTTCGACTTCGCCGATGCCATTTGCGTGCTCGCCTTCGCTCAGGCCGGTGCCGCGGAAGTTGAAGCGGAGCACGGGGAATCCGAAGCTGTTGAGCGCTTTCATGGCGTGGAAGACTACTTTGTTGTGGAGCGTTCCACCGTAGAGCGGATGGGGATGGCAGACCACGGCGGCGTGCGTCGGGCTGGGCGATCCGGTGTTGAGGAGACCTTCCAGGCGTCCTGCGGGGCCGGTGAGGAACAGGGAGCGGATGCTGGGAGTTTCGGGGAGCACGGGCTGTCGCTGGTCGTTAGTCGTTAGTCGTTGGTCGTTGGTCGTTGGTCGTTAGTCGTTAGTATTGCAGAGAATCTGCCGTCCGGCGACTAGCGACCAGCGACCAGCGACTGTTACGCTCTCCTCCATGGACCTGTTTGCGCTTGCCCGCCGTCTGATCGATATCGAATCCATCACTCCGAATGAAAGCGCGGTGGGAGATTTCCTTTGCGACGAGTTGCAGCGGCGCGGGATGGAAGCCCAGAAAATGCCGGTCGAAGGTGCGCGCGCGAACGTGCTGGCTACTTGGCCGGGGCATGCTCGTCCAGAGATTGTTTTCTCCACGCACATGGATACGGTGCCGCCGTTCATCACCTCGTCAGAAAATGCCGGGCACATTTACGGGCGCGGCGCGTGCGACGCGAAGGGGATTATTGCAGCGCAGATTCTGGCGGCGGAGAAGCTGCGCGGGGCAGGCGTTTTCGCCGGGTTGCTGTTTCTGGTTGGCGAGGAGCGCGACTCGATTGGCGCGAAGGAGGCTAACCAGCAGCCGATTGGCGCGCGCTTCATGATTAACGGCGAGCCGACCGAAAACAAACTGGCGCTGGCTAGCAAGGGCGCGCTGCATGTGGAACTGGTGGCGCGCGGAAAGATGGCACACTCAGCGTATCCGGAGCTGGGCGAGTCGGCGATCGACAAGCTGGTAGAAGCGCTGCACCGTTTGCATGCCATGAAACTTCCCGAAGATGCGGAGGTGGGCGCGTGCACAAAGAACGTAGGAGCAATTCAGGGCGGACGCGCGCCGAACGTGATTTCCGATTTCGCCAAGGCTGATCTTTTCTATCGCCTGGTAGGGCCGGCGGACGCGCTACGCCGCGAGATTACGGAGGCCGTCGGCGAGCTCGCCGAGGTCCGATTCACGCGCGAGACTCCGTTCCTGCGGCTGCGGACGCTGGACGGTCTGCCGACGATGGTCGCGGCTTTCACGACCGACATCCCGTCGATGCCGAATTGGGGCGAACCGCTGCTGCTGGGACCAGGCTCGATTCACGTGGCGCACACAGAAGGCGAGTTTGTGGAGAAGAAGCAGCTGGTGGAAGCGGTGGAGATTTATTGTTCGATGGCGAAAAGGCTGACTTCCTAGCTTTGGCCGGGGTTGAGGTTCGCATCCCCGGCGCCGGTTTGGCCATCTATTTGGAGTAATGTTTTTCGGGTAATCTTAATTGGGGAGATCTTCAACTAAGGTGATCTCTCGCGCCACCCATGGCCTCCGATCAGGAAGAAGAAGTATTAGGAAAAGCGTACGACGGCCGGCTCATGCGGCGGCTGCTTACGTATCTGCGTCCGTACAAGTGGCACGTCGCGGTGGCACTGGCGGCAATCATCCTGAAGTCGGTGCTGGACGTGCTGGGGCCATTTCTCACCAAGATCGCCATCGATAAATATCTTGCGAAGTCGCCGAACTCGCATTCATATTCTCACTCTTGGATTGGCGACCGACTGAGTGACGATCCGCTGACCGGCATTGCGCAGATTGGCGGGCTTTACGTCGGGATTCTTATCTTCACCTTCACGCTTGAGTTCATCCAGACTTACCTGATGCAGTGGACCGGGCAGAAAGTGATGTTCGATCTGCGGAGGCAGATCTTTCGCCACCTGCAATTCATGCACGTCGGTTTTTTCGACAAGCACCCGGTGGGCCGACTGGTGACGCGCGTGACCACCGACGTCGATGCGCTGAATGAAATGTTCACGGCGGGCGTGGTTTCGATTTTTGAAGATGTCTTCGTGCTCGCCGGCATTATCGCCATCATGATGAAGATGAACTGGAAGCTGGCGCTGATCACCTTCGCCGTGCTTCCGCTGATCGTGTATGCGACCCTGATTTTTCGCGACAAGGTGCGCGATTCCTACCGGCGCATCCGCACGGCTATCGCCCGGATCAATTCTTTCCTGCAGGAAGCGGTCTCGGGAATGCTGGTTCTGCAGCTTTTCAATCGCGAAAAGCGCGCCTTTAATAAATTTTCTGACATCAACGCCTCGCATATGGAGGCGTTTAAAGACGCCATCATGGCGTACTCGGTGTACTATCCCGTCGTCGAAATACTGTCGGCGATTGCCATTGCCTGCATCATCTGGTTTGGGGGGAACGATGTGATCCGGGGCGTGGCGACGCTCGGAGTGCTGGTTGCGTTCATGCAGTACGCGCAGCGGTTTTTCCGTCCGATACAGGATCTGAGCGAGAAGTACAACATCCTGCAGTCGGCGATGGCGGCGGGGGAGCGCGTGTTCAAGCTGCTGGATACGAAGATTGACGTGACGTCGCCGGCGATTACGAAACGGCCGCAGGGACCGGGACGAATTGAGTTTGATCATGTGTGGTTTGCGTACAACGTTTCAGGACATGCCGGTGGAGAGACGGGCGTCCTCGCCCGTCCTGAGGCGACGGCCGCAGGTGGACGGGCGGGGACGCCCGTCTCTCCACCGAGAAGTTCTTTGAATACAACAGAGCCTGATTGGGTTTTGCGCGACGTAAATTTTGTGCTTGAGCCGGGAGAGACTGTCGCCGTCGTTGGGCACACCGGGGCAGGAAAGACTACTCTGATCTCGCTGCTGATGCGCTTCTACGATGTACAGCGCGGAGCGATTCGCATCGACGGCGTGGATATCAAGGAGATGAATCTCGACGAGCTGCGCGGGCGGTTCGGCGTTGTGTTGCAGGATCCGTTTCTATTCAGCGGCACGGTTGCAGGCAATATCCGGCTGGGGACGGCGCGCATTCAAGACGCAGACGTGGAGCAGGCAGCGGAGGACGTCAATCTCGCCGATTTCATCCGAACCTTGCCGGGAGGATTCAAGGAGGAAGTGCACGAACGCGGCTCGACGCTCTCGACCGGACAGAAGCAGCTGATTAGTTTCGCGCGAGCGCTGGCGCATAATCCGAAGATTCTGATTCTTGATGAGGCAACTTCGAGCGTGGATACAGAGACCGAATTCCGAGTGCGCGACGCGCTCAACCGCATGTTGGAAGGGCGGACATCTCTGATCATCGCGCACCGGCTCTCGACCATCCAGCGCGCCGACAAGATCATCGTGATGCACAAAGGACAGGTCCGCGAGATGGGATCGCACCAGGAACTGCTGGCCCAGCGCGGGATTTATTACAAGTTGTATCAATTGCAGTATAAGGATCAGGAACTGCCGGCGGGGACGCCGTCGGTCACGGCCAATGCGGACGACTAGACGCGGCGATGCATAGAGGCAGACCTTTGACGTCCAGGCCCTGAAGGGGTCATCTGATTCCCAGGACCTTCGGCATCGCTAAAGCGAATGCCCTGATACGAAGCCACGTTTCTCCGCAGGCTGTAAACGCCGCTTAGTCTGCCCCGTTACAATGTGTTCCGTGCAAGTTCTTATTTCAGCTGGTGAAGCTTCGGGCGAAATGTATGGCGCGAAGTTGATTGAAGCTCTGCGGCGGCGGGCGGCCGATCCTGCCAATCTGGGGACGCGGCTTGGCTCCGTCCCAGCGGGGCAGAGCCCCGCCACCACACAAGACTCGCAGCTTGATTTTTTTGGTGCGGGCGGCGAGCGCATGCGCGCTGCTGGTTGCGAAATCGTCGTCGATGCTAGGGACCTCGCTGTCGTCGGCATTACTGAGATTCTTAGCCACCTTCCGAAGATTCTTGGGCTCTATCGGAAATTGATTCGCGCGGCTGACGTGAAGCGGCCAGATCTCGCCATCGTCATCGACTCGCCGGCTTTCAACTGGCGCGTTGCTCGGCAGATGCGTAAACGCGGAATTCCTGTCGTTTACTACGTCTGCCCGCAGTTTTGGGCGTGGCGGCAGGGACGCGTGAAGTTGCTGCGCAAGTACGTCGACAAGGCGCTGGTGATTTTTCCCTTCGAAGAAAAGTTCTATCGTGATCGTGGAGTGGATGCGACTTTTGCTGGCCATCCGCTGGCCGGTCTTCCCGCGCCTGAGATTTCTCGCGAAGCTTATGCAGCCGAGCACCAACTCGATGCCTCGAAACGCTGGATCACGCTGATGCCGGGCAGCCGCCGGAAGGAAGTGCGGATGAATCTGCCGACGATACTTGAGGCGGCGGATCGTCTACAGGCGGATTGCCTGGAAAAAGATCGCTCGGGCAGCGGTTATGAGTTCCTCCTGCCGGTGGCGCGCACACTTGACTCGTCGTTTCTCGCGGAATTGATCGCAGCGCCGACAGAGACGCGGCAAGCCGCGTCTCTACGGAGGAATATTCACCTCGTCCCCGAGGCTTTGCCTGCTTTGTTTCACTCGCGCGCGGGGATCGTGGCGAGCGGCACGGCTACGGTTGAAGCCGCGCTCATGGGCACTCCGTTTGTCATGGTGTACCGCGTATCCGCGCTGACATATGCACTGGGCAAACCGCGGGTGAAGGTTCCCCACTTTGCGATGGTTAATCTGATTGCGGAGGGAGAGGTCGTCCCGGAACTCGTGCAGCACAAGTTCACAGCGGTGAACATCGTCACGGAGCTGAACAAGATCATCCCTGACGGCGAACCTCGGACGCGTATGATGCAGCGCTTGGCCGCAGTGAAGGCGCGGCTTCAAGGTAACGGAAGCAGGACGCATCCTTCGGAAACAGCGGCGGAGATCATTTTGAAAATGATCGGGCAAGGGCGAGCTTAAAGTTCGGCGCCGCCCAGCCCCTGAAGGGGGTCTGACTTCAAGGCGCTTGCGGTATCGCTAAAGGCGATACCCTGATACGAATCTAGTGATACCCCGTACGAATCTAGTGATGCCCTGATACGAATCTACTGTGCCTGGCACTCGGCCACGGGGCATGACGGAGCCTGGGTTCGGATGCTGCGCACCCCGTTCTTGATGTGGATTGGCGCCAGGGCCATGGGATACAGCCACCATAGTTTTCGGATGACTTTGTCGCCAGGAAGCCAGGAGTGGGGCTTCTTAAGTTCGTAAGCCACGAGCAATTCAGCTGCGTAGATCGCCGCGTACCTGGCGACCAGACGGTGGTTCGGCGGGACGCTAGTGACCCAGGGAGCGCCAGCGGCGAACTCATGGTCCAGTACGAGTTTGTGGGTCGTGAAACGCAGGCTTTCTGCGACGCCAAGCGTTGCCAGGACGGCGATGAACTTTTTATCGATTACGCTGACATTGTCCTTCACCCTTTGCGGGGCGGGCGCGTCCGGAAGCGAGATCGGCGGGGCAAGAGGGGCCGTGTAAGGAGTCGTCGAGCTGATTTCATCGCGCACTTCGCGGAGCATTTCGTGAGGCAGCTGGCTTTGGGCCAGCGCAGGGGCAGAGGCGATCATCAGAAGGACCACCAAAGCCGTGACAACATGGGCGCGCGCAATTTGCAAAGTAAAATCTCCTCAGGTCTTATCATCACGAAGCCAGTTGCTACGAGAAGGGCGGCTAACCGCGGGGAGGTTGTGCGATTCGAGACACCTGCGGCAATAGGGTGCAACCGCTGCGCCAACTCTGCGCCGAACGATGGGAACTTGCTTTTCAACGGGGTAGGAGTTGTATTCCCAAATTGGGAAGCATCGCTGCGCTGACATGCGCAGGAATTTCGACTAGTTGAACTTTTGTTTTTCCGTCGCTGGTCCGACGGTGGCCAGTGGAGGGATGGGCGGGGGCGTCCGGCGCTCCATCATCTCGCCTCTTAGCGCAGCTGGCGCGTATACCAGACATTGCCGGGTGTGAGCCAGTTATAGCCCTCACCCCAGGCGGCCTGCGTATGCGACTGGTTGTCGATATCCATGTCGAAGTAGTCGCCAAACGGGAAGCGGAAACCATCAGTGAAAATGTAGCTGTAACCGGCGACATAGGTCGAGAGGACGGTTTCGCCCGACCAACTGGAGCCTCCATTGATTGACGAGCGATAGTAGACGTTCCAGTGCGGTTCATTGCGCTGATCCATCCAGGCGATGCGGATGTCCCCGGCCGCGCCCGCCGCAACCGACGGGAAGGCATGGTCAACTCCGGAAGGAGCAAGCGAGACATCGGCTTTCGGACTCCAGGTGTTGCCCTGA
>DATFVD010000469.1:0-5171 GCA_035260505.1 Terriglobales bacterium | reverse complement strand
CCGCTCCTTCCCACCATTGAATTTGCATAGGGCCCGCGTCCACCGCAACCACGGGCGGCCACGTCCAAACGGCTTTACCGGACGCGCGCAGAGCTCCCCGCCTCCGTTCACTCCCTACCGAGAACGCGCATCCGGTAAAGCGCTAGCGTTTCTCGGTACCAACTGGACCGGTGAGCTGATAACTTCAGCGCCGACAATTAGAAGAAATCGAAATAGGCAGGAAATGCGCAGAACACGCCCACGTTGACTTGCTTAAGCGTCCGGCCTAATATCGCGCTCATTCGCGAAAGGCTCAAACAAGGACCACTTGCCGACGGAGCTGTATTTCGCCTGGGTAACACAATCTGTCAAAGGACTGGTTGCGGCTCACGAAGACGGCGTAGTGCATCGAGATCTCAAATCATACGGACAAAGGAGGGTAAGTGTCCATGTTAACCAGACTTCTGATGCTCGCTAGTTTCTTGGCATGCTCCGCTGCACTGGCCTTGGCACAAGGCGGCGCTACGGGCGCGATCACCGGTACGGTACAGGATCCGTCCGGAGGGATCATCGCGGGCGCTAAAGTCGAGATTGTAAACGAAGCGACCACCCAGGTGATACGCGACTTGACAACGGATTCTTCGGGCTCCTTCACCGCCACTCTTCTACCGGTGGGTTCTTACTCCGTCGAGGTGAGCGCGACCGGCTTTGCCAAGACGAAATTCTCCGGCGCCCTGGTGCGCGTGACGGAAACCACCCGGATGACAGCGCTACTGAGAGTGACCCAAGCCACCGAGGTGGTGACGGTTTCGGCGGAGGTCACCACGATCAATACGGCCGATGCCACGACGGGGGAAGCCCTCGGTGCTGCAGCAGTTTCCACCCTGCCTCTCCCCACTCAAAATTTTCAGCAATTGCTCTCGCTTTCGACGGGCGCGTCTTCGGATCTCAACAATGCCGGGGACTTGGGCCGCGGCACTGCACGGATCGACGTGAATGGTCAGCGAGAGACCAATAACAACTACCTGATCGAAGGAATCTCTTCCGCCGATTTCGCCAGTGGAGAGTTGACCTTCACCCCCATTCCGAATGCCCACGCCATCGAGGAATTCAAGGTCTCCACCAGCCTCTACGACGCCACCCAAGGCCGCAATGGCGGCGGCAACATCAACGCCGTGTTGAAAACTGGGACAAACAAATACCATTTCGATGCCTGGGAGTTTTTTCGCAACACCTCCCTGGATGCCAATGACTTCTTCCTCAACGAGGCCGGCAAACCCAGGCCCCGGATACAGCAAAACATCTTCGGGGCAGACGCAGGCGGACCAGTTGGCCGGAAGGCGCAGCTTGGGTACCTCTACTTGAATTATCAGGGCTCGCGCCAGCGCGCTGGCGGCTCGCCTGGAACGCTGATCAACGCCACCATCCCGGTGCTCCCGGACACCCGCGACGAGGCCACTTTGATCAAGACCTTTTTCCCGAATGGCCTTCCCGCGGGGGTGACTAATCTCGATCCGGCGGCGGTCAAGCTTCTGAACGCCCAGAGCAACCAGTTCGGTGGCCCCTTCCTTTTCCCCAAAGTGCCGGGCACTCCAGGGTTCGACAATGCCGGTAATTTGAATACCGGCCTGCTGACGATCTCCTCTGTCGGCAGATACACCGAGGACCAGTTCTTGGTCAACTGGGACCGCCATTTCCGCGGCGATAAGGACAGTCTGGCGTGGCGCTTCTTCTGGTCTGACTCCGAGAGGTTTCAGCCTTTCGGCGCGGATTCCTTCCAGGTGCAAACCGGCGGCCCGGCGGCCGAAAACAACCTGAATTTTCCGCTCGACATTCCGCTGCGCGGACGTTTCGGCAGCATCACCGAGACCCACATCTTCAACAATCGCCTGGCCAACGAGTTCCGCTTTGGGGTCAACATCATCCGCGACGACCTGCTTGGCCAAAACACAGCTACCGCTGCGCAACTGGGCATTGTCCAGCCCGGCGGCAGCCTGGGAATCGACCGGTTCCAGTTGGGGAGTTTTGCGTTTGGCCCGTTTCCCGGCAGCGGTCAATTCGAGCTCTCGGATTCCTTCATTGTGGAAGACACCATGAGCCTGACACGTGGGTCACACACCCTCCGGTTCGGCGGAGAGTTGGACCACACCAGCATGCGCCGAGTCCTTAACGTTATCGGCAATCCTCTGGTGTTCTTCGTTCCCGGCGCCCCTTTCCCAGTGACGGATTTTCAAAACTTCCTGCTGGGCTCCCCCGTAGTGGCTTTGGGCAGTGGTGGCGCGGCCAACCACGACTACCGCTTCCCTGCTTATGGCGTCTTTGCCCAGGACGACTATAAAGTGACCGGGCGCTTGACGCTGAACCTCGGCCTTCGCCTAGAGTTCGTCGGCGCGCCCTATGACAAGCTCTGCCAAATCGCGAATGTGGATACGACGGCGGCGTCAACCGGGCAGCCTTTCGTCTATGGCTCCTGCGTCAGCCGGTTCAAGATTCCCGGTTTCACTGGGAACCTTAACCGTACGCTCCTGCGCAACAATTACGCCACCGTCCCGGAGCCGCGCATCGGATTCGCTTACGACCTCTTTGGAAATCACAAAACGGTGGTCCGTGGCGGCTACGGCATTTATGCCAATCGTGAGGACATAGGCGCCGTGGACAACCTGTCCTTTAACCCTCCCTTTTTGGTTGTCAGCGTTCCCTCCGTGCTGCCGGCGGGAAGTTTGTCCTGCCTCTTTTTTGTAAACCAGAATTGCAGTGGACCGGCGTTGATCCCGGGTCCGGGCGTGGTGAGCGCCAACTTCGTGCCAACTCCTTCCTTCTTTCAGGGTTTTCCCGGCGGCGACACAACCGCGTCGCCGATATTTTCGGGCAACGTCAACTCCTTCGGTGGCCTGGCGGTGCCCCTCCACTGGATCTCGGCAACGACCCAGCAGTGGAACCTGTCCGTGGAGCGGGACCTGGGGAAAAACTGGTTCGTCTCGGTCGGCTACGTAGGAACCAAGGGCACGCACTTGCGTGTGACCTACGATCCCGACCAAGCCAACCTGGTTAGTCCTCAGAATCCGATTACATTGACCGCGCAAAACGGACAGAAATTCACCATTACCCAAAATACCATCGCCAACGCCGCGGCAAGGGCGCCTTTCCAACCCCTTGGGCCTTCCGGCTTTGAAGCTTTCTCTCCCATTGCCAACTCCATCTACCATTCCATGCAGCTCACTGTTGCGCATCACTTCGCCAGGGGCCTGTATCTCCAGAGCGCCTACACCTATTCCAGATCGATCGACAACGACTCAACGGTGAGTGTGGCGTTTGTCAGCTTTTTCAACGATCAGAACAATCCGCGCGGCTCCCGCGGACTCTCGGATTTCGATCACCGGCATCGCTCCATCACCAGCTTCGTCTATGAACTGCCTTTCTACAAGAACTTGGGCGGGATCAAAGGGCGGGCGCTGGGTGGCTGGCAAACCAGCGGCGTGCTCACGGTGCAATCGGGTGCGCCCTTCTCGGTTCTGGATTCCGGCGGCGGCACCGCCTTACAACTGGACGGCGGCTCGTCATTTTCGGCCGGTTTCGCCCCGGGATTCAGTTGCCGCAACGCGGTTACCCCTGGGAGCGATGAGTCACGGCTAAATAACTTCGTGAACCCCAACGCCTTCGTGAAGGCGCCAGTAGTCGGGCCGGATGGCTCGACGGGTTTTGGCGACGTTCCTCGCAATTGCTTTATTGGGCCACATCAGGCCAACATGGACTTGTCTATTGGCAAGACTTTTCGCATCGGCGAAACCCAAAGCGTTCTGTTCCGCGCCGAGTTTCTCAACGTGGCCAACCATCCTTCGTTCGCCAATCCGCCAGCCACGGACGTCGAAAACCCAAGTTCGCTGGCGAAGATCAACTCGACGATTGGTAATCCGCGCTTCATCCAGTTCTCTTTGAAGTATTCGTTCTGAGGTATCCCGAATCGAGACTGTCGATCCGAGGAGTACGCGTAGAGCACGCCAGGAGCTTACTATAGTCCTGGACCCCAAGGCGGCATGTAACTTTACCCCAGGGAGTCCGTAACCTGGGATCGAATCGGTTCTGGCAGCGGCCAAATCGACGGACAACTCGTGCTAGGTCCCGGTAAGTCGGGTTACCGGAATTGAGGGTCGCCACTTGTCCGATAAGCAAGCGTTAATCAGGCACTTGGGCCGAGTTACGTGCTCACAGGCGCTGAACCGATATTTAGCTGAGTAATGACGGGCCGCACGCGAGGACTCCAGAAGTTAGCGGTCTAATTGATCGCTTTCTGTTTGAGGGAGCCGCCTCCGCTACAATCCGGCCACAGCTGGCTGATGTCAACGAGCAAGGTGGTTTTGGGGGCGGACGGAATTACATCAATGATAAAGGAAGCGTGCAGCGGAATGCATACTTCCTTGCCGGCAACCATATTGTAGGAACCGCACTCATTCGCATTCTCTGGTTGAGGGCCTGTTATATCAACGCAATACTTGCCAGGTGCGAGTGGAGAAATCGTGAAGCGACCAGCCTCATCGGTCTTAGTTGTAGAGACCTCGCTTCCGCACTTCCACTCCTTCAGATTCCCCGCAGAATGCTTCATGCCACGAGGGTACTTGATCTCACCTTTCTTGAAGAACGCGGTATCGGTCCGCGTTTTGACGGATATCGTGGCGCCGGACACAATGATCGAACGCCGTTCTTCATCGTGACTATGTCCCATCAGGTCGATCCGCCCGCTACCAGTGACCGTCCCAGACAGCTGTCTGACCGGCGTCGATGTATAGCCTCCGATCATGACTAGGCTGCAAGGATAAAGCGCCTGGGCAATAAGAAGACCTAAAGCGACGATACTGGAGGACCGCTTGACGGACATTGGCGTATGGATTGTATCGCGCGAAGGCGAACCCGACGACTGGGAAAATCCGGTAACGGCTGCGTTTACCAGGACTTTGCGATTAGTAGGACCATGCCCGACTTTTCAACATAAAATAACCTGCGAAGTGTTGCCGCAGGGCCGTTCCAACTGTCAGAAAAGGCCAAAGTCCGCAGGAGGACACATTTGGAAACATCACTATTGCACAGAATGTGTTTGGCGATTGTTGCCTTGAGTTCTCTCGGAACACTAGCTCCACATACTGCCGCTCAAAACCCTCCCGGCCAGAAGATCGACGTGATGATCGTCCCCGACATCA
>DATFVD010000468.1:0-4200 GCA_035260505.1 Terriglobales bacterium | reverse complement strand
GGAGAGCCGCTAGACAAGCTCATCGAACGTTCGGGACGCCTCGAGGTTAGATTGGCATTGGAAATTGCGCGGCAGGTCGCCGCCGGGTTGGCTGCGGTGCACAAGCAGAAGCTCGTGCACCGGGACATTAAACCAAGCAATATCATGGTGAACTTAGAGGAGGCCGGCGCGGCGACCGCAAAAATTATCGACCTAGGCTTAGCCAAGGCGGTGACTGAACCAAGTTCTCAAACTGCGATTTCAAGGCCGGGGTTTTTTGTCGGGACGCCGGAGTTTGCCAGTCCCGAGCAGTTCGCGGGAGTCCAGGTAGATATCCGGTCGGACCTGTACTCCCTCGGAGCGATGCTCTGGGAGATGCTCACTGGTTTGGTGCCCTTCAGGGGTTCCCCGGCTGAGGTGATGTACCAGCACTTGCATGAGCCATTGGCGATTGAGCAATTGGAAGGCATCCCGCAGCCGGTCGTTACTCTACTTGAGCTGCTTCTCGAGAAAGACCCGGTGCGGCGTTTTCAGAACCCCGCCGAACTTCTGGAGGCGATGCCGAGGATAACAGACGCGATCGACGCGGAACGCACCATGACGCGTGAGAGCTTGAGGACGGCGCCTCGCGACTTCTATACCGTACTCCGCAAACTGCCCTCAAGACTGGGACCGGAGAAAATTTCAGTAGCCAGATTGCCCGTTACAGGAAGCGATGTTTTCGGGCGAGAGGAGGACGTCGCTTTCCTGAATGATGCATGGGCGAGAGAGCATGTAAATGTCGTCACAATCGTTGCGTGGGCCGGTGTTGGGAAGTCTACGGTCGTCAACCATTGGCTCGGGCGAATGGCTGCCGAACATTACCGCTCTGCGCAGATCGTTTTTGGCTGGTCCTTTTACAGACAGGGCACGAGCGAGCAATCTTCATCAGCAGATGAATTTTTTGACGCTGCCCTCGCTTGGTTTGGAGATACAGATCCACGGATCGGAACCGCTTGGGAGAAGGGCGAAAGATTGGCGAAGCTCGTCGCCCATCGTCGAACCTTATTGGTCCTGGATGGCTTGGAGCCGCTCCAACATCCACCTGGTCCTCAAGAGGGACGGCTACGTGAGCCTTCCCTCCAGGCGCTTCTGCGTGAGCTTGCAGCCTTCAATAGGGGGCTTTGCGTCATCACTACCCGGATGCCGGTCGCTGATATTGCCGATCACGAGTGCACTTCGGCCCTGCGCCGTGACTTGGAACATCTATCCTGCGATGCCGGTGCGCAGCTGCTCCGAGCGCTTGGCGTTGAAGGGCCTGAGGAGGAGCTGCAACGTGCCAGCGACGAATTCAGCGGACATTGTCTCGCGCTAACGTTGCTGGGCAGCTATCTGAGTGACGCTTATAACGGAGATATTCGTCGTCGCGACGAAATGTCGAAACGTCTTGCTCACGACGTGCGACACGGAGCTTATGCCCGAAAAGTAATGGAATCTTATCAAACTTGGTTTCGAGAGGGTCCCGAGCTGTCAGTTCTGCGCATGTTAGGTCTGTTTGATCGGTCGGCAGACGAAAAGGCGCTTGGAGCCCTGCTGAAACCGCCTGCTATCCGGGGTCTTACAGAGTCACTAGTTGATTTGAGCCCAACCGAGTGGCGAACGATTCTTGCGAAGTTAAGAAGGACAAGACTCCTCGCCGGGGAAGATCCGCAAAATCCTGGACATCTCGATACGCATCCTCTCGTTCGTGAATACTTTGGCGAACAGCTCCAGAGTCAGCAAACGGACGCTTGGACGGAATGTAATAAGCGGCTCTATAATTACTACAAAACGCTTGCGCCCCAGCGGCCAGATAGTTTTAGGGAGATGGAACCACTTTTTTTAGCAGTAATCTGCGCTTGCAATGCCGGACTATTTCACGAAGCGCTGCATGAAGTTTACATTCCGCGAATTCAGCGGGGAGATGCTTCCTTCGCGGCTAGGGTCCTCGGAGCGCGGGGAGCCCTACTCTCGGTTCTAGCCCATTTTTTTGAAGGCGGCCGCTGGGGGGCATTGGTAAAAGAGGACGTCGAGGGACAGAGCCTTACCGCCGAAGATCAGCTTTTCATCCTAACGCAGGCGGGGCTATACCTAACCGCGACGCGAGGGCTCACGGCACCCGAGGCGCGAATTTGCTACGAGCGTGCGCAACCCTTGTGTGTTTCCCTTGATCGTCCTCTGCTTCTGTATTCGGCACTGATCGGTCAGTGGCGGAATTTCTCTCTGACTGAAAAGGTAACGACGACGATGCAGCTCGCGAAACGGGTTTACTTGCTGGCACAGGAGCAGAACAACCCGGCGCTCATGGTGGGAGCCTACCGTACTTTGGCGATCACACATTATTACTTAGGCGAATTCGAGACCGCGCGACAACACGCGAGACGTGGCGTCCAGATCTGGCGCTCCGGGGCATGCAGTCCGTCGTTGAAGAGGTCCACGCGCCTGTCGTTATTTGTCTGTGCTTTGAGGCGTTATCCGAGTGGCACTTAGGAGAGATCGCCTCCTGCAAAGCGGCAAGTAGGGACGCGATCTCGCTGGCGAAAGAACTGAACGACATGCCTGCATTGGCTCATGCACTCTATCTTTCAGCAATGCTCGGTCAGTATGATGATAATCGTGCCGAAGTGGAACGCTTAGCGTCGGATTTAATTGAGCTATCGACGCGCCAGGACTTTGCATTTTTCTTGCCTATAGGAGAGATGTTGCGGGGGTGGGTCCTCAGTGTCTCCGGCAGCACTGCGGAAGGCATCGCCGGGATCGATGACGGAATGCGACGCTATCAGGGAACCGGTTCGATGGTGCTAATGCCGTATTGGCTGGCAGTAAAGGCTAAGGCCTTGCATCTCGCCGAGCGTACCTCCGAAGCTCTTGAGGCAATAAAGGAGGCGGAATCGCTGGTCGAAAGATCGGGGGAGCGCTGGTGGTATGCTGAACTGCACCGGCTCCGTGCCGTGTTTCTCGCGGCTATGGGCGTCGATGAAGTGCAAATTGAAGCTTCGTTCTGCGAAGCCATCAGAATCGCGAAGGGGCAGAAGTCGGTTTCGCTAGCAAAACGCGCGGAAGCAACCTGCGCAGAATACCGCCGCCAAAAAGCGAGCGGATCAGGAGGACGTGGATTCCGACTACCTCTTTGCTAACTCATAGTCGGCGCGGAACGACCCGGGAACGAGGTAACAGTCGGCTCAACCGGAGTGGAGCAGCATGCCCTTGCTGCCCTCGATTTCGTCCGTCTCGCGGAACTCCGCAAGCAGACGGTGCAGAGCCTCTCCTATGGGCACCAGCGACTCGCTGAGAGTGGAAGCTCTCCGGTGGCCAACAGCAAATGGTGGCGATCGCTCGGGGGTTGATGGCCCAACCCAAGCTTCTTCTCCTCGACGAGCCGTCGCTCGGCCTTGCTCCACTCATCGTCCAACAGGTTTTTCAGATTATCGCTGGAATCCGTGGGCAGGGTACAACCGTGCTACTGGTGGAACAGAATGCCATATGGCACTCTCGATCGGCGATCGCGGTTACGTGCTTGAAACGGGGCGGTTGGTTGCGGAGGGCAACCCGGAGGCTCTATGGAACAATGACGTGGTACGCGCCGCGTATCTCGGCGGCCGGAAAATGGAAAAGTGAGAGGTGACTGTCTCCCTTTGAGAGAACTTCCGCCTTGCGTGTGCCCAACACGCTGCGTGCACGATCTTGGGTCCACCCACATGATCGTATGCCGCGTAGCCGTCACTTTGGAGTATGCCTTCGAAGTTGCCCAGGAATCGTTTGGGACCTTCCCGTTCCAGGCCCATCCGAAAATCGAACACTACCACTCCACCGGGCCGGCTGTATTGCCAGAGATAGGCTTGGTGATTTTTGCGGATGAACGTCCGATAATCCTGCTTCGCGAGCCACCGCTTTAATCATGTGCCATACACTCGCCCGGTTCAGCGAGCGGCGCTGCTCGCTAACAAACAATGTGTCGACCTCTTGGGGCTGAGAGCCGGGCGTCGTCGGATTCTGTAATCGTTTCGCATGGCGATCGATCGGAGCTCCTCGAAGCGCTTTTGCGTTTTGGTTTCCAACGTCGCCTCGGCTCCCGCTCTTTGCTCGCAACAAACGCTTTTCTAGAGAGACTGATTTGTAACAAGGGGCACGGACTCTGTAAATCCGTAAATCTTCGAGCAGAGGACATCGGCCGAGCCATAGCTCAGATCACCTGTCATAAGC
>DATFVD010000467.1:0-4201 GCA_035260505.1 Terriglobales bacterium | reverse complement strand
GAACATGCCATCGAAGTCCAGCTTCCTTTCCTGCAGGCGCTACGGCCGGAACTGAATATTGTCCCGATCGCCATCGGCACCACCGACTTTGATGTGCTCCACGGATTGGGCGAAGCGCTGGCGGATGTGATTGCCGATGGTCACGAAAAAGATCGAGTTGAGAAAGTCCTGATCGTCGCCTCCAGCGACATGAACCATTACGAGGCCGACGCAATTACTCGCGTTAAGGACCATAAAGCTATTGAACGCGTGCTGGCCTTGGATGCGCGCGGACTGTGGGAGGTGGTGATGAATGAAGACATCAGCATGTGCGGGTTCGGGCCGACGGTGGTGATGCTGACGGCAGCGAAGATTTTGGGGGCGACTTCGGCCACGCTGGTCAAGTACGCGACGTCGGGCGATGTCTCCGGCGATTACGAGTCAGTGGTTGGGTATGCGGGGATTATTGTGGCGTAGGCCAGTGAAGAGCCGGGCGTCCCCGCCCGGCCACGGTCACACTGGACGGGCGAGACGCCCGTCGCTCCACCGCATCAATGCGGACGCGACGGGGACGGCGCGGAGGATCTATGCGGCGCTCCCATCGGAGCCATCCCGCTAGACGTCCCGCCTCTCATTGATGGTGAACTCGGGGAACGTGAACTAGTGCCGACGCCGGTTGGCGTTGCCGTGGTTGAAACTGGCGGAGCGGTCGCCACTACGACGGGACGGGAAGTGCGATCCATCGTTTTCGCCAGGTGATCGAGGTGACGTACCGATCCGCGCGGCACTCCGAAGCCGGCGGAGCCGGGATTGATCGTCAGCCGACTCGGCGTCCCCAGGGCCGGATTTGCCGCGAGCCCTTGTCCCACCATCACCGTCTGATGCCCACGAACGGGCGGCGTCGGGACTTTTGCTCTGACCGGCGGATTCACTACTTGCGGAATTCCATACCACGGGTTGTAGTAACCGGGCTGCCAGACCCATCCGAAGCCGGGAACGAAGGCCCAGTTGCCGTAATTGTAGGGCATCCATCCCCAGGGATAGCCCGAGACCCACATGTAGCCGGCACCGGGATAGAAGGCCCAGCCGCCATCCTGGAACGGACTCCAGGCAGCGTCGATGAAGTAGGGCTGCCAGACGTTGCCATAGCCGGCCACATTCATAAAGCTGCCGTAATAATTCAGGTCGCTCATGCCGTAACCATAGGGCGACGAAATGCTGGAGCCGCCGGCGGTGGCATAACGGTCGTGATAGTCGGTCTGCCGGCGATCCCAGGCGTCGGAGGGATTGACTTCGTAGTTCTTGGCGATCACGAAGGTGTCTTTTTTGGCGGGATCGTCAAAACCGATGGTCGCGCTGTGCTTCTCGGCTACTTCAAATTGTCCGGCCAGCGAGGTCGCACTCAGTTTGCCTTTGAAAACGGCCACCGTTGCTGTGCTGCTGCCGTCGAGCTCGACGCGAAAATGCGCGGCCTCAGCCACGGTGATGGATTCGTGGGCAAAATTCAGCTGGAACTGATCGCCCATTTTATTGCCAGACTTTTTTGGGTGAATGTTCGAGTAGACGGTGCCGGAGATAAGTTCAACGGCGCTGAGCTTTTGGCCACCGTCGCCGAGCGCAAGATGAGTGAAATCCACTTCGCTGTCGGGCGCCAGGCGTAGCGCGCTGCCATCTTCGAATTCCACTTCGGCGCGGCCATCCTTGCCTGTCTTCAGTTTGGAGCCCTCAATCACGGGCAGGTTGATAAACGCCTTGTCGAAACCGTCGCCGGCGGCGCGATCGATCTGCACCGTACCTTGTACTTCGCTCAAGCGGACGATACGCGCCTTCGACTCGGCCGATGCCGAGACCACCAGAAACGCCGCTGCGAGCACGGCCAACGTTGCAAGCATCTTTCCGAGTCTGCCGATTGCCATATACTTCCCCCCGCGCCCAGCCGCTAAAGGGGCGCATTCTTTCAAAGAACCGACGGCGTCGCTGAAGCGATGCCCGGACACGAAACTGATGCCCGCATATGAACCTGATGTCCTGGTACGAAACTTAAGATCTTCCTCAAGCCTACTCGATTAGAGCCTTTGCTGTGTCCTCGAGTTGCCAGCTAAAGCGTCGCGCTGCATTTCCTGTCCAATAAAATTGGGGCCGCGGGGCGTTCTGCTGTTCTTGAGATGACCTGAGTTTGCGAGCCTCCGGGCCTTAAGTCAAGGGGAAATGGGTAGTGGATTCCGTGCCGGGCTGCGGAAGAGTCGTATGGCCTTTTCGTAGAGACGCGACTTGCCGCCGTCTCAGAATGCCCGACCTTATGGCATCTCGCAGGGGCCAGCCCCGTCTCTAAAAGGGGGTATTCGTAGCGCATTTATTAGCGGACCCTCGCCTGATCCAGCAATCGCTGGGCGCGGGCGCGGGTTACGTTGATCACGGACTGATCGGCAATGATCTGATCCAATATCGGCTGAATCGCCGCTACCTCGATCAGTTCACTGCTGCGGGAGAGCTCCTCCATGCGCTTGAATTCTTCGTCCAGCGCGAGCTTCTGGTAGTGGCGGTCATACTGGAGACGATGTCCGAATTCGAGCGTGGCCGAGAGGCTCTGCATGAGGTTGGTCAGGTCCTGTACGGCGGGTTTGCGGGAATAGTTGTAGGTCGACTCCCCGCTGCGCCGCGAATCTTTGTAGGTCAGCGTTTTCTTTCCCGTAAAGGCAATATCCTTGTGCCGGGAGTCGAGGTCTTTCTGAAAATATCCCGCCTTTGCCGCCAGTTCGAAGATTTTCTGCCGGGTGTCAGCACCCACGGTGAAATCAAGATCGAAGCTGTCGGTCTGGTCGGAATCGGGTGAAAAGCGGCCGCTGGACTGGTAGCGGGCCGAACCATCGGATTGAACGCGAATCGAGTAATGCTCCGGCTGTGAAGTGGGGAAATCGATGGTGAAGGTGATGACGGCCGGGGATTGAGTTTCCGCTTGCGAATAGGCGAGGATCGAAGGAAAGAGGACCGAAGAAATGATCAACAGGCAGAGAATCTGCAATGGGCGATGCATGGACGCCTGCAATTATTGGGGATGGCGGGGAGGAGTGTCAAGGGGAGGACACGCTGTTGCTGTTAGCTCCTGGCTCTTAGCTTTCAACTCGAAGCGCCAGACACAGACGAGGGTCGTCGTCGCGCCATCGGGGTCCGAGCTAAAAGCTAAGAGCCTACTTACACACCGCGGTATAGCCCAGAGTATTCTTGCTGGTGATGTAGATCTGACCTGAGATGAGGCCGTTGTTGTTGATACCGCCAGCGGTAGTGTAACTGGCGCCGGCATAGATGATCTTTTTGAAAACTCCATTTTCGAATATGAAGCCCATGGCGGCATCGGCTGAAAGATGGTTGCCGACGATCACGCCGACATTGTTCACTCCCGTCAGAATGCTTCCGTACTTGGAGTACGGGAAATTGATGGTTGTGAATATCCCGTTTTTCCAGTGGAAGCCATTGCTGACAACGCTGCTGGAGTAGGTTCCGACTACGTCGCCGTTGTCATTGATCGCCAGCGCATTGGTTACCTGCGCATTGGGATAGGCGATGGTGGTATAGCTGCCGTTCAGGAGCCTGAATCCCTTGGTCACGGATTGACCGGCGCTAAAGCTGCCGACCGCGCCTCCCAGCAGGTTGACGTCGAACAGCCAGGTATTGGCTGCGTTGGGATGGTTGACGACGGTGAACGTGCTGCCCTGCAGCAGGAATCCATGAATGTGGCTGGGGTACGCGCTGGCCAGGTAGAAGCCGGCATTGACGCCAGTGCCGTTGCGTCCATTCAACCAGGTGGCTGAGGACTTCGGAGCTGAAAACCTGGTGATGGCTCCGCTGGGGGAGCGCGTAAAGGCCACGGATTGCAGCGTTGCATTGTTGCTCAACTGGCCGACTACGGTACCGTCGTCGCTTACCCCGTTAACTTGGCTCAGGGAATATCCCGAGGGAGCGGAAAATGTGTTGAAGACACAGGAAGCCTGGATGACGGCGTGCATCACAGATGACTGTAAGAGTAACGTGACCATGACGGCGGGAACGAGACGGGGAAGGTTCATGAAGTCCTCGATGTAATTTTTCTTGCGCGTTTCAGAATACCTTGAGAATCGGCGCAAGGCAGCGCCGGATGCACTAACGAGCGGCACGGTGTCAGTCGGTTTCAGCACGAGGCCGGAGGTAAGTTGGCGGCGCCAGATTTCCCGTAGAGCCGCGGCTT
>DATFVD010000466.1:0-5979 GCA_035260505.1 Terriglobales bacterium | reverse complement strand
CTGCGGTTTTGGAGTGTTCGAGATCAAGCAGGCGCAAGACGGACCTGGTGCTGCTGCGTCTTCTTCTGGAAGTTGGTCTGTGCTTCATGATCGGTGGCCTCCATGCCATCGATCGATGATTAGAGTGGTTTCGTCGCGGGTAAGATCAGGTTTGCCCGTAATTCGACAAGAATCCGGCCTTGAGCGTGGTTTTGAGCGCTATTCAGGCTAAATATCTTCACATGAGATGATGCTGTTGTGAACAGAAGGCTCCTAGTAATCCTGCCGGTGCTCGTAGCTATTGCCGCATGCAACCGTGTGACGCCAACTAGCATTGAGGGACGCATTGGGCGCGCCATAACCGACCGATGCCGACCGGCAGCCAGGTGCGTCATCCAACTGCGCGAGGTCACGCCGTTCGAGTGGGACAGGATGTTCTATTTCGATTACGTCGTGTCACCTACTGCACGCCTTGGTGCCGTCGGTTTGCCGTTCGATACCGCTGAGCTTCGGCGTCAGCTCGTTTTCCTTCGCGATGGACAGGTGGTTCGCAACGATTTGCTGCCTACCAATGTCGAGAAACCCGTCGAGAATGAGCTTGATTTCGAGGGCGGCAGGGAACCAAATTGGCTGAGTTGCGATAGAGCGGCCCAGTTCGAGGTCACACGTAATTCTTTAGGAACTGGTGTCATGTTCTTCCAACTCAAGGCCGTTTCCCGCAATAGCTGTCGATAAATCCCGATAGCGGTCACGATCCCACAATCGGCCTTTCCGCGCGGGCAAGGGTAGGCGAAGAAAACAAACAACAGCCTATAGAAAGAGAGTATGCGAGCTGATCATGAATCGGCTCTGGTTTTTTAATTGTCTCTGCTACGTAATTGCGAGTGGATTGTCGGCAAACCGGAAGCTATCCAGAGACGGGGTTCGAGGAAATTGAGAGCCAGCGCCAGGTAGCCGGGCCACGTTTCCCCCAACGGGACTTCTGGCTCGTTTCGCCAAATTCATATCGACGAGTAGCACTTTAATCAGGAGTTAGCCTGCAATAGGTTCTCCTGCGTTGACTCGCGTGGACGCCCCTGTCGCTCGATTCACAAATACGTGTCATCCTGAGCGAACCGAAGGACCTAAACCGTCCTATCTCGCCACACGCGATCCACACCAGCTTCCTCTCGCCCTACCTCCCCCGTCAGCCGCTGCGCCAACCCTGCCATCGCACGCAGGAACGGTCCCTGGTCCTGCAGCACACGCGACGCAATCAAACCCCCTTCGATGGCGGCGACGGAGTCTTGGGCTCGCTTCTTTGCTTCGGCGCGTGGCACTCCGGCATCGCGGGCGATCCGCACGAATGCTTGCACCCAAAATTCCATGGATCTTCGCGCGTGGGACATGGTCTGTTTGCTCTCGGCCAACGTCAGCGTATCCAGCAGGCACCACCGCTTGCCGCCCGCATAGAACTCCTCGAGTCGCTCGGCAACCTGTTCCGCCCGCTCTTGAACATTGCCCTCGGCAAACGCCGGCGCCAATACATAGTCCACGAACTCTTTGTCCACCCGGCTCAGGATGGCGTTCACCATCTGTTCTTTGCCGTCCGGGAAGCGGTGGTACAGGCTGGCCTTTACCAGTCCAGTGGCCTCCATGATGTCCGAATAGGACGCCCCGTCGTACCCTTTGCGTCGGAAAACCCCGGCCAAATCCTCGTATAGCTGCTCGTCTGTTACCTTTGCGGGTCTCATACTGTTTCTCCACCGTCTGGGATGTGCAATAAAGCCCAATAGTTAGACCGTACGGTCTAATTATCGCAAGAATTCTATCTTTCCCGCAAAAGTTCCTGAAACCTTATGCCAGACCAGGCATCCTATTGGCCATATAGACCTATTGGTCTAATATAAAAGGAGACCCACCATGAAATACGCAATCGTAGTCCTCTCGGATCCGAAGAACGGCACCGAAGAGTCCGCAGGCCGTGCGTTCAATGCCCTTTCGGCCGCTTATGACTTCAAGCACCAGGGCGATGATGTGACCGTGCTCTTCCAGGGCACCGGCACCCGCTGGATCGGTGAGCTCACCAAGAAGGAGCACCCCTTTCACCCGCTGTTCGAATCCGTGAAGGACAAAGTAGCCGGCGTTTCCTGCGCCTGTGCGGACGTGTTTGGCGCCGCCGACGACGTAAAGGAAGCGGGCTATTCGGTGGTGAAAGACAACCCCGTTCCGGGCACGACGGGTTTGCCGAGCCTCCGCCGCTTAACGGAGCAAGGCTATACCGTTCTGAGCTTTTAACGCTTCAAAAATCGGAGCAAAGGAGAAACACACATGAATCGCAAGTTCTGGCAAATCGCAATTGTCTTGATTGGATTGATCACTCACGCGGGCACCACGAAAGCGCAGATGAAGAATGCCTCTCAGCCAGATCCTTCTCGAGTGATGTACCACACCGCGCAGGTCGATGGACTGAAGATCTTCTACCGCGAAGCGGGCCCGAAAAATGCGCCAACCCTCGTGCTTCTGCACGGCTTTCCCAGCTCTTCGCACATGTTTCGTGAATTGATTCCGCGATTGAGCGACAAGTACCATGTGGTCGCTCCAGACTATCCCGGCTACGGCTACAGCGACTCCCCGACTACCGAACAGTTCGTCTACACGTTCGACCACCTTGCCGACGTCGTTGACCACCTCCTCGACCAGCAAGGAATCACTAAATACTCCATCTACATTCAGGACTACGGGTCCCCGGTTGGCTTTCGACTGGCCACCCGTCATCCGGAACGCATTCAGGCCATCATCACGCAAAATGGGAACGCCTACGATGAAGGCCTGGCTCCCTTCTGGGCAGAGTTTCTGTACCCTTACTGGAAAGATCCCAATCCAACCAACGAGGCCAAGGTGCGCCAACTGCTCATCCTCGACACGACAAAATTTCAGTACCTGCAGGGCTTCCGTAACCCGGAAGACGTCAGCCCCGATGCCTATACATTTGATCAGATGAATCTCGACCGCCCCGGCAACGACAAGATACAACTGGCATTGTTCTACGATTACCGCAACAATCCTCCGCTCTATCCGGCCTGGCACAAGTATCTGCGTGAGAAGAAGCCTGCAGTCCTAGTGGTCTGGGGTAAAAACGATCCGGTTTTTGCCGCCGCCGGGGCGCAAGCATTCCTGGAAGACGTTCCACAGGCAGAGCTGCACTTGCTGGACACGGGTCATTTCGCACTAGAGGAAGACGGCGCGGAAATCGCTCAACTCATCCGCTCATTCCTCGCAAAGAACATTCGCTAAGGAGTCGATTTACGTGGCATGCAAATGACGCGGCCGCAGTGGATGGCCGCGTCGGCAGGTAGAGAGGATGCCATGAGCTGGGAAAATCCGTTTCACGAAGGCGAACTGAAAGCGCAAAAGTTGGCAGGCGAGCAGGAGCAGGGCGAATCCAACGGCGCCATGATTGGGAACAAAATCATGAGTGGCGCCGTGAATTTCATCCGCGCGCAGAAAATGGCGGTGGTCAGCAGCCGTGATGCACCCGGTCGCCGGTGGGCCTCTGTAGTTTTGGGCAAAGCAGGATTCCTTCAACCCAGCAGCGACCGAAGGTCCCTGACGATGGCCATTGATCCCGCCGAAAATGACGCATCGGACCCGCTGTGGGAAAACCTGAAGGCTGACGTGCATATCGGCGTGCTCATCATCGAACTTGCCAGCAGGCGCAGGCTGCGGGTCAACGGGCTGGCGGTTCGAGCCAATGACGCGCTCGCTGTTACGGTGGAAGAGTCTTTCGCTAACTGCCCGAAATACATAACTCGCAGAGAAATCAAGATTGAGCCGCGGGAGCAGATTGCAAAAGAAGAGCGCGTTTTCCAGGGTCACAAGCTTGGCAAGCCACAAATTTTGATGGTGGTAGCAACCGATGTGTTGTTCGTGGCCACCGGCCACCCCCAGCGTGGAGCAGACGCTTCTCATCGCGGCGGAAACCCGGGCTTCGTGGAAGTCGTGGATGCAAACACGTTACGCATCCCGGACTACTCCGGGAACAGCCTGTTCAACACCCTCGGGAATCTGCTGGTTGATCCACGTTACGGTATGCTGATTCCCAATTTTCAATCCGGAAGAATGCTGCAATTGACAGGCACCGCAAAAGTCACCTGGTCGGGTAACGACAAGGAACAACGCACCGGCGGCACGAACCGCTTCGTTGAATACCACGTGGACGGTTGGCGCGAAAGCGCGCTGCCGGCGAGGTTCAGTGCGACGTTACTCGATTATTCGCCCTACAACCCGTGATGTTTTCCAACGTTTCCACAGAAAACGCCCAGAACAACTTTGCCGAACTGTTGCCCCGCCCCAGATATGCTTGGGCTGCAGCACACTCCTCCAGGGAAAATGGGCCGTGCTTGTCCCTGACGAGCCTGGAGTTTCTCCGGGAGTGGCGAAATTACTTCCGGAGCTTTCCGCTCGTGGGGTGAACATTCATCGATTGTGTACTGGCTGCTGGTAGCGCGGACGGGAAAGAGTAGCGCGGTGGGTCCTGACCCAGACAAAAACGGCGTTCGGAGAGATGAGTGGGCTTCACTTCCCCGAACGGGACTTCTGGCCCGTGTAGGGGGTCCGTCTTAGCCATAACTTCAGAGTGGCCCGTCAGCAATGCTGGCTCTGCGGCCCACAGTTACACCCTAGTTAGCCGCCTCTCGGCTCGTTATCCCTTCCATGCGGTTCATCGGTCAGGACGCAGTGTGCAATGGTCAGTGGCACTGCGAGCAACAGGATCGCCGCACCTACGAAGCCCGCCTCTGAGAACAAGGCTGGCGGCGTGCTTCCAAACCAGCTAGCCCAGTTTCGCACCAGGAAATTGTGAAGAACTATAACTGCAAAGAGGGCCTGCACGAGAATCAACGCGCTGGCGCTTCGCCTTTGCCGCGGATCGTCGAGGCGGCGATGGCGGGCCGCTAGGAACAGGAATCCGACGACGAAATAGATGAGGGTAACCGCGAGCCATACTTCCAGGAGCCTGACCTGTGCGATTGGCCGATACATCGGAAACTTGTTGAGAAACAGCAGTGGGGCGACTCCGGCGACATCTTGTATCAAGCGTACGGGCGCCGCCGAAAGCACCACCGGCCAAGGCTTGGCCAAAGCGGACGGCGTGTAGATAAGGGCGATCGCGGAGGCCGCGATGGGAATTCCAAAAAGCACTCCAGGTACGATTCCCAGCACGCATCGCAACCGCTGCGAAAGCCAGGGCCGAGGGAAACTAGCAAAAAACATCAGCCAAACGACGGCTGCCAATACGCCGGAGGCCGTGGTCAGGCCGATAGGAATGGCAAGCACGGCAGGTAAGTGATAAAGCGCGGCCGCCCATCCAGCGCTGGGATACCCCTCGGCGACAGCTCCGATGCCAAACATCAGTGCGGCAAGACGGGCGCTAAGCCGTTGGGGGCGACCAAAACCGACAAGAATCGCCAACAATAGCAGAACCGAGCGGGCAACCTGCAGCGCGATTGCGGCGAGGAACTGCGAACCATTCCAAGTCCGCCAGACCGGTTCAGCGATCACCAGCGTCAACGCAAGGTGTTGTTCCCCGCGCCGCACCTGCAGCTCGATCGCGCGGTTCCGTTCAAAGTGCGCCCGCGCCAAAAACCAGTTGCCTGCCCCATTGAGAGGGTACCCATCTACTGCTTCCAGGACATCGCCCGGGTGTATACCAGCCTTGTCCATCGGCCCGCCCGGGAGCACGCTGGCGACCTTGAACAAACTGGGCTCAGGGATCCACCCTCCGCTCGCAGGCCCCCAGAACTCCTGCCGCGCATTGAACAAGAAAGTGAGTATGAATACGACCGCTACCACATACATCCACCACGGAGCGCCCGATTTGAGCATATGGTTAACTCTCGCCTGTTCGGTTGCGCGGATTATAACGCAGGTGTTTGTGGGCTAAGCTGCCGATGATGAAGAAGAAAATTCCAAGCGTATTGTCGGCAACCCTAACCTTGGGATTACTTCAGGGTTCCCCGT
>DATFVD010000465.1:0-27393 GCA_035260505.1 Terriglobales bacterium | reverse complement strand
GCGACCATTCGATCACGTCAATCAGGACGCTTACTGATTGCCTGCCTGCAAAACCGTGATCACATCGAACGGCTCGGTTAGGTCCGCATGTCCCGCGAGGGTGTCGCGTGTCTTACCTTCGACCAGGATGTGGACACGCAGGATGCCGGGAACGTTGACGGCCAGCGTTTTGACGAGCGAGTTGATGGTGAGTTGCTCGTTGAGAATGCCGGAGCGGTGCTGGTCGGCGAAGGCTGCATTCAGATCGATGACGGCAGCGCCGGGATCGACCAGGTAGATGCTGCGGATATCCGCCGTCGGGGCCAACGGATGGGCGGCGCCCGGTTGCTGGTAGATACGAAGCAGCGAGCGCAACAACTCCTCGGCTCGCTGCTGGCGTCCTCCGGGAAGCGGAATTTGGGCGGAGCGCGCACGGAGCATGCCGGCGGCGTCATCGGCTACGAACAGAGTCACCGTCTCGGTCGGGCCGGAGGCTGGGGGAGCGACGGGGAGCGCATTGGCTACGGGAGATTCAGGTCCAACTGCTTGCAACCGCATTTGGCGAAGATAGATTCCCATCGAGATCACCAGCAGCAGAAGCGCGGTTACGCCGATCAGGAGATAGCGTGGGATCATTAGAGTTCTCAGTTCTCAGTGATCGCGGCGGTTAAGCGCCGCTTCAGCCAAGAGTCGAATGTACATCCATTACTGTTGTACTCCGAGGCGGTCGCGGACAGAAAGAACGGCGTTTGCAATCGCGGACGCGGCGCGTTGCTGATAATTGGCGGAGGTCAAATCGGCGAGACCGTCCGGTCCGGGCGCCAGTTCCACGGCGACCGCGGGCATGAACACGTTGTTCAGTGGTCGCAGCGAAGCGGAAGAGGCCCGAACCGGGAATTCTCGCTTCTGCATCTCGTTTACGATTGCCGCCGAGACGATCCGGCTGATGGGTAAAGAGGGTTCCTGGGCCGCATTCCAGGCATGAAATACCCCTTTGCTCGTTCCTTCGACCGGCAGAAGCGCGGTGTATACGCGCGCGCCGCTGCCTTGGGCGACTGCGTGCAGGCTGATGTAGATTCCGGCGCGGGCAGTGTTGGCAGCGGCGGCGCGCTGATCGAGACCCGAGGTGATGTCTCCGTCGCGCAGCAAAATAACTGCGAAGCCGCGGAGGTCGAGTTCATGGCGCAGCAGTCGCGC
The DNA here is from genome assembly GCA_035260505.1 of Terriglobales bacterium. Classification (GTDB taxonomy): domain Bacteria; phylum Acidobacteriota; class Terriglobia; order Terriglobales; family Acidobacteriaceae; genus Acidiflorens. The sequence continues at coordinate 26,217 of DATFVD010000465.1, read as the reverse complement.
AAATCCCAGGGTGACGTCTTTCTCGGCGAGTTTATCCGTCAAGGCAGCGCCCCGTTCCTCGCCGCCATGGGCGGGATCGACCACGGCGAGAACGCGATGGACAACCGGCGGCTCCGGCGGCGGGGTCTGAGTAGGACTTTGTGGCGGAGTCTGCGGTCCAGGTGCAACGACACCCGGCGCTCCATTCGAAGGCGTTCCCTGGGGGACGGCGGAAACGACGATCGTCCTGCGACTATTGGTGAAGCTTGCTATCAGTGGTTCGTTCGCAGCCACCTCTAATTCGGCGTTGCCATTATTCTCGGAGTAAGCGGCATGGGTGATGACCTTATTATCAAAAGAAATAGACTGGCTCCCGGGGGAGATGACGGGGTCCCGCTTGAAGACCATGCGCAGCTTGCCGGGTTCGGTGGAGATAGTCGGGTTCACGGGAGCGGTGAAATTCAGTGCCAGACGGGGCGGGTTGCCAGTGTCGAGTTCGAAACTGATTTGGACGCCGACGTCACCGACGAATAAGCGGCGCGCGCTTTCGCGAAAATTGACTGGCGTTCCGAGAAAGCGCGGCAGAAACCCGCTCAGCGAGCTTAGTGGCACCAATCCGCGCGAATTTTCGAGAAGGAACGGAGCCATGAAATCAAAATCGCGGCCGCCAATCCTGGCCCGCGTTTTTCCGGCAATAAACTCGGCATCCACCGCGTTATAGCGAAGTCTCCAGCGGCGGCCTTCGGACTCGGCACGCACGCGGCCGAGCGGTTCGAGAAGTTCGAGCAGGCCGATATACTCGCGGCCCGCGCGATCCAGAACGGGGAGGGTGTAGATGGCGACGGGAGAATAGACGGAGAGGTGCTTTTCGTCTGCTGAAAGCAGCGCAGAGGGCAGCGCGGAAAGCAGCGCAGAGGGCGCGGCGGACAGGAGCGTCACGATGGCCAGGAGGGTAGCTAAGGTCGTGTTCGTGGTGGAGGACACTTCTCTTAGACCTAGTTCTCAGTTCTCAGTTCTCAGCTCTCAGTAAGATCGGCTTGTACTGAGAACTGAGAACTGGGAACTGCAGTTTGTTACTCCAGTGCATAAATGGTGAGGCCGCTTAGCAGCTTGGGGTAGAAATCGGTGGACTTCTGGGGGAGCACTTCGCCGGCAAAGGCGATATCGCGAACCTGCTCGATGCGGACGGGATTCATCAGAAACGCGACCTGGACTTTTCCGCTTCGCACTTGTGTCAGCGCCTCAGTGGCCTCGCGACAATACGACACGTTCTCCTGATTGCGAATGGCCTCCTCCGATATCTTCAGTACACCTTCGAGGAGGCCCTTGTGCAACTGCACGACGTCGAGTGCCTGCTGGCGCAGAGAAAAGCCTCCGAACGGGCTGGTGCCGATGGCGTTTGGCGAGTCAAGAAGGAATGAACGCTGGGCGGTTACCGCGAGCAGGGCCGTGCCCGCAAGTCCGGCGTGCCGCAGAATGGCGGTGGCCCGCGCTGAGTCGATGGCGGCATCGACCTCTTGCACGTTGAAGAATTTCCGGGCTTCTGCCTCAAACTGCGACGGCGAAAAAGAAGGCAGGCCGAAAACGAGCCGGTGGGTTGGCAGAATCACCAAGCCTGGGCGATCTTTATCCGAACGATCCGTATCCGAACGATCCATGTCGACGAAGGTCATCATGACGGAGTCGTACGGAGCTGGCGTATGCGTCTTTGTAGCCGCTTCCCGGCGTTCGTTGCGATAGGTTAAGGCAGTTTCATAGCGGTGATGGCCGTCGGCGATGATTAGTTTGCGATCCCGCATCTGCTCCTGCACGGTTGCAATGACCGAGGTGTCGGAGATCTTCCAGACGCGGTGGACTACTTCGTACTCGTCGGTGACCTCGATGTCGGGGGCTTTGTTTAGGGCGGCCGCTGAATCGAGCATGGCATCGACCTTGCCGGCGCCGCTGTACAACATGAAGATTTGGCCGAAGTGGGCCCGGTTCGCGCGCAGCAGGTCCAGCCGGTCGGCCTTCGGCTTGGCCAGCGTCTGCTCGTGGCGGAACACGACGCCGGCGGAATAGTCCTCGATCCGGCCAAGCGCAATGAAACCCCGGCGCTCGGCCTTCTGCCCGCTTCCGGGAGCATCTCCCGGAATGCTAAAGGTCTGGGAATAACGGTAGATGGAAGGTTCAGGATCTTGCCGCAAAACGGCGGTCTGGCGCCAGTTCTGGAAGGACGCTGCCGCGCGGGTATAGACGTTTTCGGCGTCCCCGTCCCCCGGGAGGCGTTTCCCCAGAATAATCCGCACCAGATTATAAGGACTGGCCTGGTAGTAACGTTCCTGCATGGCAGGGGTGATTTTGTCGTAGGGCTGGGTTACGGCCAGTTGGACCGGGACGCGCTTAGGGTCGTAGCGCCAAGCTTGAAATGGAGAAATAATTGCCATAAAGGGAAGGCAGAATTGTAGCAGGGAGGGTTGGGCTGCGGCCCGAACGGGGGGAAAGAGAAAAAAGATGCGCAGAGGTAGAAGCCAACTCTCCGACCATTAGCGGAATCAAATGGACGCGTGCGAAAAGGTGACAACACTCTTTCGAGATTGTGCTACTATCCGGCTCAGTAGCAGCTTTCTGGGATGCGGGTCGCCTTCCCTCCGCGGCGCGGATTAGTGGGACCTATGTTGCACGGCAAACGGTACTCGGCTCGAGTCTCCTTCGTTGTTCTTCTGATTGCTGTGTGCGGCGCACTACCTCTAGTCGCACAGACTTCGACTGAGGATGTGCACATCCAGCCCCGAGTCCAGCCACCGGGGCCGAAAGAGTTCGAAATAGATCCGGCCTTCAAGACCCACACCAAGCCATTCAAAGTAGAAGTGGACATGGTGCTGGTGCCGGTCACCATCACCGATCCCTTGAACCGGCTGGTAACCGGCCTCGACCGGGAAAACTTCCATCTTTTCGAAGGCAAAGACCCGCAGGAGATCAAGACGTTCTCGAGCGAAGACGCTCCGGTTTCCATCGGAGTGATCTTCGATATGAGTGGAAGCATGGGGAGCAAAATCGAACGCGCCCGTGAAGCGGTTATGGAGTTCTTCAAGACCGCGAACCCGCAAGATGAGTTCTTCATGATCACCTTCGCCGATAAGCCGGAGGAGATCTCCGATTTCACCAGTTCGGTGGAGGACATTCAGGGCCGGCTAATCTACACGGTTCCGAAGGGGCGGACGGCACTGCTGGATGCCATTTATCTGGGCGTCAGCAAAATGCGCCAGGCGAAGTATCCGAAGAAGGCGTTGCTGATTATCTCCGACGGGGGCGACAACCACAGCCGCTATACCGAAGGCGAGATCCGCTCCATGGTCAAAGAGGCCGACATTCTTATCTACGCTATCGGCATCTATGATCATTACTTTCCGAGTGACGAAGAGCGACTGGGGCCGGCCCTGCTCAGTGATGTCACCGAACTGACTGGTGGACGGGCTTTTACCATCGATAACCCGAACGACCTGGCGGACGTTTCCACAAAAATTGGCATTGAATTGCGCAATCAATATGTCATCGGATACCGTCCAAAAAATCCAACGCGCGATGGCAAATGGCGTAAAATAAAAGTGAAACTCTTACCGCCAAAAGGATTGCCGCCGCTTCGGGTTTACGCCAAGACGGGTTACTATGCGCCGACGGAATAACGTTCCGCTACTGTTTTTCTTCCTCCTGATAACGCTGTTCCGCGCAAACTCTCAAGGGAACCAGACGGCTCCGGCCCCGGTGACGGGTTCCGAGTCCCCTGGCAATTCTCAAGCAGCGACGCAACCGGCGCCGACCAGCAGCGCGACTCCGTCCGTGGCCACGGGTCAGGGGGTCGCTCCGGATGCTGCTGCGAGCGGATCTTCGAGCGGGTCACCGGGCGTCTCCCCGGACATCTCTCCGGACGTCTCTCCGAAATCTGGCCAGAATCCGGATTCCGCCGAGAGCGGCGTCTTCGTTTTTCGCAAGCAGGTCGACGAAGTCGTGCTGCATGCCACGGTGGTCGACGACAAGAAACACATTGTTACGAGCCTCGATAAGGGCGATTTCAATGTTTATGAGGATGGGCGCCCGCAGACGATCACTTCGTTTCGGCACGAAGACATCCCCGTCGCCATGGGCATTGTGGTGGATAATTCCGGTTCGATGCGCGAGAAGCGCCAAAAGGTGAACGCCGCCGCCCTGAATCTGGTGCGGTCGTCGAATCCAAGTGATGAGGTGTTCGTCGTCAACTTCAACGACGAGTATTACCTTGATCAGGATTTCACTTCCAACATCAATAAGCTGAAAGAGGGGCTGGAAAAAATTGAGGCTCGCGGAGGCACGGCGCTCTACGATGCGGTCGTCGCCTCCGCTGATCACTTGAAAAAGGAGGCGAAGCTCGAAAAGAAAGTGATTCTTGTAGTCACGGACGGAGATGACAACGAAAGTGCCGAAAGCCTCGAGCAGGCGGTACGGCGTCTCCAGGGCGAGAATGGACCAACGGTTTACGCGATTGGCATCCTCGAGGGCGAAGAGCATCCAAAGCACGCCCGACGTGCGCTGCAAATCATGTCCGAGAGAACGGGCGGCCTCGCTTTCTTTCCGAAAACTCTGGACGAAGTTGACGCCATCAGCCGCAGCGTGGCCCACGATATCCGGACCCAGTACACCATTGGATACAAACCGACGACGCCGAAAAATCAGGGTGGCTATCGCCAGGTGAAAGTGGATGCCCGATCGCGGAGCTACGGCAAGCTCACCGTCCGCACGAAGAGCGGCTATTATGCCGGAGGGGAGCCGGCTTCCGGGGCGCAGTAGAGAAGAATTTGCAATTGGTAATTTGTTATTTGTAATTTGAAATCCGATTGTTTACCAGGAGGATCGCCCGTCGAGCATTTCAAATTCACAAGGGATTAGAAAATTACAAATTACAAATTTCCCAATCCTCGCATTGACGCTTCCCCTTCCCGTTCCTTACTCTGTAGAGTGCCGTTAACAACTTCAAACTCGCGCCTGCGCGTAAGCGATGATATATCGAAGCTCGTCGGCGAAACGCCGATGCTGCAAATGAAGAGGCTGGCCCCTGCGGGATCGGCCGATATTTTCGCCAAGCTCGAATACCTGAACCCTGGTGGCAGCGTGAAAGACCGCGCCGCCATTGGCTTAATCGAGGAGGCCGAGCGCACAGGCAAGCTGAAGCCGGGCGGAACCGTCATCGAAGCCACTGCGGGAAACACCGGGATCGGTCTGGCTCTGATTGGGGTGAGTCGCGGTTACAAAGTCCGGCTGTTCGTGCCGGAAAAGTTTTCCGAGGAAAAGGTCATAATCATGCGCGCCCTCGGCGCCGAGGTGATCCGTACGCCGGAGGCCGAGGGGATGCAAGGCGCCATTCAGCGCGCCAGGGATCTGCTGGCTTCCGACCCCGGGGCCTTCCTGGCCGCGCAATTCGACAATCCCGCCAATACTGATTATCACTACGAAACTACGGCACGCGAGATTTTTGAGCAGATGGATGGACGCGTCGACGCGATCACCGTTGGCTGCGGCACAGCGGGCACCTTTACCGGAGTTGCCCGTTTTCTAAAAGAGCGGCTGGCGAAAGTGCATACCGTCGCGGTCGAGACTCAGGGTTCGATCCTGGGTGGAGGAAAGCCTGGTCCACACAAAGTGGAAGGCATCGGCAATAGCTTCATCCCTGGAAATTTTGATGGCTCGGTTTGCGACGAGATCATGATGGTCACCGACGAACAAGCTTTCGGCATGGTGAAGGAACTGGCGGCCCGCGAAGGCGTGCTCGGAGGCTCGAGCTCCGGCGCTAACGTGTATGCGGCGGTACAGATTGCCAAGCGTCTCGGGGCGGGGAAGCGGGTAGTTACGCTGATCCCGGACTCGGCGGAACGGTATTTGTCGAAGAAGATTTTTGAAGGCGGGATGTAGGCGGTCAGCATTCAGCATTCAACATTCAGTAAAACCTGAGTACTGGTCACTTCCCAGGAGAACACTTGAAGCATTCTGGCTTTGCAACCCGTGCCATCCACGCCGGCCAGGAACCCGATCCTGCCACTGGGGCCGTTAACGTCCCCATCTACGCGACTTCCACCTACGTTCAGGAAGAAATCGGAAAGCACAAAGGTTATGAATATGCGCGCGTATCGAATCCGACGCGTGACCGGCTGGAGACGAATCTGGCTGCGCTCGAAGGCGGAACGGCGTCGCGCGTGTTCGCCAGCGGCATGGCGGCCATCAACGCTATTACCACGATGCTTAAAGCCGGCGATCACGTCATCGCAGGGCACAATCTCTACGGCGGGACACCTCGCCTCTTCGATCAGGTTCTCGTTAACTTTGGTCTCACATTCACCTACGTCGATACATCCGACGTGAACAATGTGGAGCGCGCATTCCAGAAAAATACCAGGCTGATTTTTCTGGAGACGCCGACCAATCCTCTGATGCAGCTCTGCGATCTACGCGCGATCTGCGAACTTAGCCACAGACACGCCGTTGAGGTCGTCGTCGACAACACTTTCATGTCGCCGTATTTTCAGCGTCCGATCGAGCTTGGCGCCGACATGGTTGTCCATTCCACCACGAAATTCCTCAACGGGCACAGCGACGGACTGGGAGGTGTGGTGGTCTGCACCAAACCCGAGCAGGCGGAGAAACTTGCTTTTCTTCAGAAGGCCGCCGGAGCCATTTTGTCGCCGTTCGAGTGCTGGCTGATTCTGCGCGGCGTCAAGACCCTGGCTGTTCGCATGGAGCAGCACGACCGCAGCGGCCGCAGAGTCGCTGACTATCTTTCGAAACACAAAAAAGTGCAGAAAGTTTTTTATCCCGGACTGGCGAATCATCCGCAGCACGAACTGGCGAAGCGCCAGATGTCGGGCTTCGGAGCGCTGATTGCCTTCGAAACGGGATCGCTCGCGAATGCAAACAAGATGCTCCGCAAGGTGCGCGTATGTTCGCTGGCCGAGTCTTTGGGCGGAGTCGAAACCCTGATTTCGCATCCCGCGACGATGACGCATGCAGCGGTTGGCGAAGAGGGCCGCCGCAAAATCGGCATCACCGATGGCATGGTTCGCATCTCGGTGGGGATTGAGGACGTCGATGATATTCTTGCCGATCTCGATCAGGCGCTGGCGGCGATCTAGGGACTAGTGGCCGGGGAGCAGCACTTTTTTATAAATTGTTATGCTGAGCGAAGCGGCGAAATGCAGATCCCTCGCTCCCCTCGGGATGACAAAACCATTAAGATGGCGAGACTGAAACACTTTGACCTTATCTTTCCAAATCGATAACGTTCGCGTCGGCGCCGGAGACCTGTTCCTTATTGCCGGGCCGTGCGTGATTGAGAGTGAAGAGCACGCGCTCCGCATGGCGGAGATTATCAAAGGTGTGGTGCGTTCGCTGAACTTTCCGTTCATCTTTAAAGCGTCCTACGACAAGGCGAACCGGACGTCGATCCGGAGTTATCGCGGGCCGGGGATCAAGGAAGGCCTGCGCATTCTGAAGAAGGTGAAAGATGAAGTGCACATTCCGGTGCTGACCGATGTGCATCAGGCTTCCGACGTGGCAGCGGTCGCCGAGGTTGTCGACGTGCTGCAGATTCCCGCATTCCTTTGCCGGCAGACCGACCTGATCGTGGCGGCGGCGCTGAGCGGGCGTACGGTGAATATCAAGAAGGGGCAGTTCGTTTCGCCCTGGGATATGAAGCACGCCGTCGACAAGTGTCGCGATGCCGGGAATAGTCAGGTGTTTGTGACCGAGCGAGGATCGAGTTTCGGTTACAACAATCTGGTGGTGGACATGCGCTCGCTGGCCATCATGCGCAAGTTCGCGCCGGTGGTGTTTGACGCGACGCATTCGGTGCAACTGCCGTCGGCCTCAAACAGCGATGGAGATAAACCGGCGGTGAGCGGCGGGCAGCCGGAGTTTATCCCGGTGCTGTCGCGGGCGGCGGTGGCAGCGGGCGTGGACGGAGTGTTTGTGGAGGTCCATGACAATCCGAAAGAAGCGAAAAGCGATGGAGCGAACGCGCTCGACACGCGAAACCTGCGCGGAGTGCTGAAAGAATTGCAGGCGGTGAAGAAGGCGTTGGATGTGGCGCACGCGACGCCGTAACGTCTTCCTGAATCTGCCACCATCCCGAATCTGCTAACATTCCCGCGTCATCTGAACTTCATTGCTTATGCATTGGTGGGCATCGATCCTCGGGGTTGCTCTGATCTTCGTCATCCTGATGGATGCGTTTGAGACCGTGGTTCTGCCGCGGCGCATCAAGCGGACATTTTTTCGCATCTCGTCCCGGTTCTACAGGCAAACCTGGCGCCTCTGGACCCGAGTGGCGCGGCATATCAAGTCCGCGAACCGGCGCGAAGGTTTCCTTGCGTACTTTGGACCGCTGGCGCTGTTCCCGCTGCTGGGTTTTTGGGCGCTGGGGCTGATTTTTGGATTCGCCTGCGTGCAATACGGGCTGGGCGAGCATCTGACCCTGGCTAATGAAAAGATCACGTTTGGGAAAGTGCTCTATCTGAGCGGGGAAACTTTTTTCACGCTGGGCTACGGAGACATCACGCCCAACAATGCCACCGCCCGCGCGCTTGCTGTGATGGAAGCGGGCATGGGCTTCGCATTCCTCGGAGTTGTGATCGGATATTTGCCGGTCATCTACAATTCGTTTGCCGCGAGGGAGATTGAAATTTCGCTGCTCGATGCGCGCGCCGGGTCACCGCCGAGCGCCGCCGAATTTCTTGGCCGGTTGGGGTGCTGTCCCGAGCAGATGGTGCTCGATGAGATTTTTCGCGACTGGGAGCGCTGGTGCGCCGATCTCCTGTCGAGTCACATTTCCTATCCGGTACTGGTTTTCTTCCGGTCGCAACACGGCAATCAATCCTGGTTGAGCGCGCTGACGACCATGCTCGATGTCACTTCGTTGATTATGACCGGGGTGGACGGCATCCATCCCGACCAGGCGAAGCTCACGTTTGCCATGGCGCGGCATGCTGTCGTCGATCTGGCGCAGGTGGTGAATGCGGAATATAGTCCGCATGATGTGGGGCGGCTCGCGGCAGAAGACCTCAAGCGACTGCGGACGGGCCTGGCCTCGAAAGGGGTGACTTTGTATGATGGCGCGGACGCGGCGGAACGGCTGGCGGAGCTTCGCATTCTTTACGAGCCTTATCTCTATTCACTCAGCCGGCGGCTATTGATGACGCTGCCGCCGTGGATCCACACCGAGCACAAGAAAGATAACTGGCAGGGCGGTCCGTGGGACCGCGCGATCCAGGCGCGGGCGCTGGAACATCCGGGACATGCGGCGGACGATCACTTCTAATCGGGCAGTTGGGTTAGGTGAGGTTGCTGGAACCGGCACGGGGAACCGAAACTCCGCGCCGGTCCTGTTGACTTGGGCCCCTTCCGGTCCACCCGGACTGAATGGTCGGCTCGCCGGAGCTGTATCTACTAGCCCCCCGAGCAGTTCGGGAACTTGAAGCTGGCGATGCGGGTTTGCCAACCTGCTGTACTGGAAAGCTGGCCAGCTAGTGTGTAGTACTCATTCACGTACCAGAACGTGCAGTCGTCCGTGGGATCGACATTCATAGAGGTGTAGTCGCCCCATCGCGAGTTGGTGGTTCTCTGCACGCCCGAGCCGTCGATGATGGTCGCTTCGCCGAGCGTCATCTGTCCCGGCGCATCGCCAGCGAGCCGCCCTGTGTAGCGAATTCCCGGGTACACATCCACCCCATTGACGACACTGTAGCCGAGAGCCATGTTGCCCTGCTGGTCCTGGGCGATGCTGCCCATCCAGCGATGGATCCCGTCACCGGGCGCGTAGGTACCCTGCTGAAAGAGCGAGTAGGTAGCCCCGGTTCGCCGGACCTCGTACCAGCGCACTCCGGCCACGCCTGGTGTTGCCTCGACGGACTGGTTAGTGACGAGCGCCTCGTAAGCCTTGAAGTTCCGATAGGCGAGGCGCCAAGTGGGCCGCTGCCGGTAGGACAGGATGTCGAGGAACCGGCTTCCATCGGTGATCCCCGGCTCGGGCAGGCAGTCTCGCGAGCTCGGCGGCAGCGAACCGGGGACGACGCCGCATGGGTAGATCGAGTCGAACGCCGCGGTTGGGAGCTGCGTGTTCAGGGACAGCGTGGCTATCGGCGTTGAGCGCCACTTGACCAAGAGGTCCCAAATGTTGATGGCATCGAAGGTCGCTCCGTAAGGACCTCCATCGTCCTGAGTGCCGACCAGCGGGACCGCCGTGTCGGTCATCGGCTTCTGCTTGCCATCGATGTAGGCCGGCAGGAGGCCGTCGCCCACCAGCGGCAACAACGCTGGGTTGGTGCCATCGATGAAGAAATGCACGTTACGCGCGGGCAGGCCGTTGATCATCTTGTTCTTCTCGAGCCCGTAAACACCGATGCCGTACTGAGTCGTCGGTCCGAACTCGCGGGTCGTGATGACGTACGAATCCGTCCAAACCCCGTACTTGGGGTAGTCCGGGAAGTTGACGTCAGTGGAGAAAGCGTAGCGGTAATAGCTGCCGGTCGGGTCCCCGGTCGTCGAGATCGCAACGCAGTCGTAGTAAATCGGTCCGCGGGTGGTGAATTGGGTCAGAAGCCAGCGATCGGCCAATTGGTCGTAGAGCACGATTGGGTCGCCGGACGGATCGGTGCAGTCTGCGATGGCGAATCCGGCCCACAGCGTCCCGGTGTCGACCGGTCCGAGCAGCAGCGTGCCGGTCTTGGAGTACACGCCGAACACCAGATTGATCATCTCAATGTAGTGATTCGGTCCCACGGCGCCATTTGGGTCCGGGGGATTGACGCGAAAGCCGAAGATGTTGAAGTTGTCCTGATTGCTCAAACCCTCGAAGTTCGCGCTTGTGGCCGGAGCCTGCAAAGCGGGACCGAAAGAACCCCGCGTTTGAAGGGCGCCATCACTAGAGTACCCCCGGTCCTTGACGACTGGCCCGGGCTCAGGCCGGATCTCGACCGGCTCCTGCGAGGGACGAAGTGGTGCCATTCGAAATGGCGTAGCCGCTAATGCCCGCAGGGGGAGCGAGACGTCGAACGCGACTGCTTGCGAGAACTTCGGCTTCAGGGGAGCGGCACCTGGGGCGGTCTGCGCCGCCGCCACGGCCGCGACGAGGAGAAATGCAGCAACCAGACTTAATACAAGTGGTCCTGATGGTTTCGTTTTAATTATTTGCGCCATGTTTGGCCTCCTTTGCGAAGTGGAATCGCAGAGAATCGGGCCAGAGGGGACGCCGTGTACTTTATCTTTCAACCGCGCGCTCTGTCAATAATGTGTCGTCCCGATGGATTGGTTCTGAGGGGCCGTGATTCGCAAGGAACTTCCAAGTAGTCACCCGAGTTCGTGACTGCTGTCATGTTCCCCGCTGGTCGGAGAAGAAAGTGGATTGTTGACGGAATCAGGTCGTTTCACAAATTGGGAATTGCCGGTGCAAATAGCAATTTCTCATCAACAGCGCGCTCTCGGGGGATCGCAGGTGGCGTGAGGTAGAGATGTCCCAATAATCAGATCAGATCCCTCGCTTCTGCTAACATTTCCCCTTCATGAAACACATCGGCGAAAACGTGGTACGCATCGAGGCTGAGGCTTTGCGGGCGCTTGCTGACCGACTGGCGGGTCCGATGGCGGCGGACTTCAACCGGGCGCTGGAACTCCTGTTTAGCTGCCGCGGCCGCGTGGTCGTTACCGGAATGGGGAAGAGTGGGCTCATCGCTCGCAAGATCGCGGCTACGTTGAGTTCGACGGGATCGCCGGCGCTCTATCTCCATCCAGTGGACGCGCTGCACGGCGACCTGGGGATGATCATGCGCGGCGATGTCGTACTGGCGCTTTCGGCCAGCGGCGAGACGGAAGAGATCTTGCAGTTGATGGCTACTATTAAGCGGCTGCAGGTACCGCTCGTTGCTATGACTTGCGACGACCTTGTAGAGGTTCACGCGGACAAGAGTGTCCGCGCCACACTTGCCTCTACTTTGGCGTCGGCTGCTGATGTGGCTTTGGACTGTTCGATTTCTAAGGAAGCTTGTTCGCTGGGGCTTGCCCCTACGGCTTCTACTACGACCATGCTTGCTTTGGGCGATGCTTTGGCGGTGGCGCTTTCGGAAAAACGCGGGTTCAAGGAAGAAGACTTTGCCAACCTGCATCCGGGTGGAAAGCTCGGCAAACGGCTGGCGCGGGTCGAATCCTTGATGCACTCAGGGGACGCAGTTCCGCGGGTGACGGCGCAGACGAAGATGCCGGACGTGATTTACGAAATGTCGCGCAAGAAGCTGGGCATGACGGCAGTGGTCGAGGGCGACCGTCTGCTGGGTGTGATCAGCGACGGTGATCTGCGGCGGCTGCTCGAGCAGCGCGGCAAGGACACGCTCGATCTGACGGCGCAGGATTGCATGACGCGGACTCCGAAGACCATTGGTGCGCAGGAGTTCGCGGCGACTGCGCTGGCGCGGATGGAAGAGATGAAGATTACGTCGCTCGTCGTGGTGGATGGCGACGTGGACGGCCATTGGCGGCTGCGGGGGATTGTGCACCTCCATGATTTGTGGGGGACGGAAATGGTGTAGGGCCAAAAACGTGTGATGACGCACGAATTTCCAGATGGGGATTTGTTCATCCCGAGCGAAGCGAGGGATCTGCATTTTGCGGCGAACTACAGATCCCTCGCTTCGCTCGGGATGACAACTTTTTAAAGGTATTTCTTGTGGCACAAATGCGGACCAGCGTTTCGCCGCTCCTACCGCGAGACTTTTACTTTCGGCGCGTGGAATGCATCGGGGAATGTAAACGTGACCAGCGCTCCCTCGCGTACGTTGCCCACCAGCGCGGGGCGGAAGCAGGCTATGCAGGTGCCGCCGGCGTGGCGAACGCTGGGATAGACGACTCCGGCTGATCCTTGATCGAGCAGGCGGCGGCCTAGTTGCTGAGGCGCACGGTAGCTGTCGGGCTGCAGATATTTCTTGTGATCTTCGTCGCGAAGATCGTGGAACTCGGCGCGAAAGTCTGCCAGGTATTCACGATAGGCGACTGTTTCTTCTTCCTTCCAATTCACTTCGCGCAATCCCTCGGCATAATGGAAGGCGACCTCCGCTTGTGCGGTCTTCAGTGAGAAACCGGCATACCAGGCGCCGCGGTCGTCTCCGCTGAAGCGGCTGCCTCCGGGCCGCGCGTGGGTGAACGCTGCGTTGATGACGTGATAGTGGGGCACTCCGAAAACCAATTCGTGCACGGTGATTCCGGGTAGAAGGTTGGCCTCGCCTGCCAGCCGCGTGTTGGTGGCGTCGTCGAGTTGGAAAAGATGCTCCATTTGCGCCGGCGGAAGTCCGAGCCGGGACAATACGCTCTCACCTTCCTCGTAGAAGCGATTGGGAATGAGGCGGTGCGTGTCGTCCTGCGAAATGGGCGTAGTCTTTGGGAGCATCGTCTTGGGGATAGTTACAAGCCTCCGCGGCGGGCATCGAGCAGTTGGCGAACGCGCAGCATGGAGGGCACTCCGCCCTTCAACATGTATGCCAGCGGCGTCTTGCCGCCGAAGATGGGATTTGTGTTCGGCAACTGGACCCAGGCGTCGGCGAGTTTGATCCCATACAGAATGTTGAGAGCCTTAAAGATGCCCACCAGCAGGGATACGCGGGTGAGCTTGTCCTGATCGAGGGTCTTGACGTCTGAAGTTTTGGAGTTCGACGCTTTGGTGGTGCCGCGTTTGAGCTGATAGAACGAGCCGTTCGAGATGCCGCCGATCAAGCCACGGGCGTCCTCGTCGCGCAGCTTCCAGTGGGACGCCAGACGGAAAAACCCGCGGATGGCGACCGGGCTCAGCTTCTCCTGCACGGTCCGGCTCGAGAGGTCCGCAGGCTGATCCCAGGCTACGCCGTGAAGGTGGATAACGTTGGACGCGCCGAGCGCGACTTCTCCAAACATGATGGTATTATTCTACATAATTGGAGTCAGATCAAGAACGAATACTTGACCCGGAAAACGGCGCTGGGGCATCCGGGACGCAGGCTGCGGATACGCCGGGCTGAGTTCGCGGACAGGAGTGTCCGCGCCACACGTGCCTTAGTGGCAGAAGCGCTGTAATTTCGGTGGCGGCGGGGTGGGGAACTCGTCAAATTCTCCGTCCCACCCGGAGCATCCACGGGCGGTGACGGCGCGAATTACGACTTGTTCCAGATCGCGGGCCTTGGCTTTCGCCTGCTCGATCTGATCCGTGGTGAGATAGCCGCCATTGTTGAGTTCGCCGAGGTCTGGGCCCGCGGCCGCATAGCCGGCATCGGTGGCAATGCTGTACCAGACGTAGGCATTGAAGCGATCCAGCGGAATGCCGCGGCCGTCTTTCAGCGCTTTGGCGTAGAAGTATTGCGCCTGGGGGAGGCCCAGGTCGGCCGCGATCTTATAGAGCTTCGGGGCCTTGGTGTAATCTCGATCCGCCATTAAACGCCCCAGGTAGTAGGCGCCGTAAGCGTTGTTCTGGTCGGCGGACAACTTGAGCCACTTCTGGGCCGCGTCGCGGTCCGCTACACCGCCAATGCCGAGGAGGTAGAGTCGCCCGGCGAGCCAACCCGCGAGCGGGTCACCTTGTTGAGCCGCCTTGCGATACAGGTCAACGGCTTGGCCCGGATCCCTGGTGAGAAAAGTTCCAGTTTCGTAATAGTAAGCGAGTGCGATCTGGGCGGGTCCGTACCCGAGATCGGAGGACTTCCGAAAGTAGTCGACTCCGAGAGAGTCATTTCGCGATGGCCCAATTCCGGTGATGGCGTCCATTCCGCGCTCGTACAGAGAGTCGGGGGAGCTGCTCTGCGCAAATGCCATCGCGCTCCAGAGCACGAGAATAAGGAAAAAAATGGTTCGACGCATGGGCAGATTTTCCGTAAAGAAGTTATCCGAACAAGTATAGGAAATAGGCCGGTCGGTGTAGAGTTACGAAAGTTCTAATCACCATCAAGCGTTTTCTGTAAGTTACAGATTTCACGGACCTGAAAAATCGCAGGAATGCTCGACTAGCCGCTCTTTTGGGGACACTTTGGGACGCATGGTTGGGGGGCTGCAAGCCAGTTCAGATCGGATGCGATTGCGAAGTTCAATTCTCCGCCGCCCCACCCCGCCGGAGTATTTCTTTCTTGTACTTCTTGCCGGAGCCACAGGGACATGGATCGTCACACCCTGCATTTCGGCAGTGTGCGAGGGCTTACCTCGAAAAATCATCGGCCACGTCTTAGCAGCAAACACGCTCCAATGAAAGAAAATATACCCACCACGCCGCCGATGACCATACCGACCAAGAACGGCGGGGAGTGCGCAGCCTCGGCCGCATGTACGAAGAAGTGATGTAGCAGATGTCCAAAGGCTAGAGTCGTGAATAGCACAGCCAGTCCACTCAAGATGCTCACAATTCGCATGGCTGTGAATTCTGCCACTCAGCCGGCAGTCGTGCAAGCGCTAACGAGGCGGTTGCGGCGCCGGCGTTCCAGCGCCGGATTATCATTATCAGAGCAGGGGTCGAAGGAGTGGCCATTTCAGAAGCACCACATGTAGCGCAGAGAGCGGCATTCTACATGGTCATTGCGTGCTGGTGGCTCTTTGCCCTCACGTTCTGGCTGAGGAAGCGCCCGCCCCAGGCACGCGAGGCGGGACGCGATTGGACGTCGCTGATCGGATTGTTGCTGCAAGCCATGGCCTACTTCAGCGTCTGGTTTGATCCGTTGCAGCGGAGACAGTTCTCACCGGTCACTTCCGCGTCGCGATGGGGGGAATGGGTGGTGGCAGTGGTGACGGTGGCCATCGCGCTAGCTTCGGTATGGCTGGTAAATGCCGCCGCGCGGCGTTTGGGGAAGCAATGGGCACTGGCCGCGCGACTGGTAGAGGGCCACACGCTCATTCAGGATGGACCTTATCGGTTCGTAAGAAATCCCATCTATACGGGCATGTTTGGAATGCTAGTGGCTACCGGACTGGTCGCAGCCCAGTGGATCCCGCTGCTGGTTGGGATCGTGTTGTTTGCGGCTGGAACTTACATTCGCATTCGAAGTGAGGAGCGGCTGCTGCGGCAGGCATTTGGGTCTGAGTTCGAAGAGTATGCAAAGAACGTGCCGGCCCTGATCCCCGGCATTTACTGAGCGCCTCCAGTGCAAGAAATAGAATTCCTCTGCGCCTGGGTTCTCACGGTAAGTTATTGATTCCGTCAGACTTCATGGCAATGCCAACCTCGCATTACGGGAGCGCATCATAAACCCAGAGATCAGCCTCGCCACTTCTTGCTAAACGCTATTCCGTCTTGGGGCGAAGTGCGCGGCTGACGATTGGTCAACTGACCGCGGAGACGGAGGTTCGAATGAAGCGTTTTGTTTTGTCTGCAGTGCTTGTTTTCTGTTTTGCAAGCCCGACTTTCGTATTTGCCCAAGCCCTAAGGGGTGATCACGTGGAAGTGGGCGCGTTCGTGGATTATTTTCGTCTGGACCGCACCGATCCCAGCCTTAATTACGCGGGTCTCGGGGGCCGTCTTGCGTTCAACCTGCGGCCGAGTGTCCAGCTCGAAGCTGAAATGGCCTACGACTTCGATCGCACCTACAACAACCCCTTTGACGACGGGAATATCTTCCGGTCCCAAACGCATATTTTGCATGGCCTGTTCGGTCCGAAGTTCCAGACCGGGTCGGGACCGTTTCGCTTTTTCGTGACGGGCAAGGCGGGGCTTATCAGCTTTACCACCAACACCCAGAACCCCCCGACGGGGTTCAAGAGCGCTCTGGGAGCGGTCGGCAACGGCGACGCCAAATTTGCTCTCTATCCGGGCGGCGGCGTGGAAGGGTTCATTGGACCGGTAGGTCTGAGGCTGGAAGTAGGAGACGACATCTACTTCGACAATGGGGCGCGCAACAACTTGCGCGTGACATTTGGGCCGACCATCCGATTTTAGCGAGTCGTACGGTGGAGGGACGGGCGTCTCGCCCGTCGCTCGTCTAAGCCGGGCGGGGACGCCCGGCACTCCACATTCTTCTCTCCACAATCTTCCTTCTCTCCACAATCTTCTTACGGATAGCGCTCACGCATGAAATCGCCAATCGCCGAGTAAGCAGCGGTCAGAGTCTTTTCATCGGGCAGGAAAACAATGCGGAAATGTTTTGTTCCGGGACGCTGCCCGAAACCGGAGCCGTGCACTACCGTTACATGCTTCTGGCGAATGAGTTCGGTGACGAAGACATCGTCGCCTTCCGGAATGTCGATGCGGGGGTAGGCATAGAAAGCTCCGCGCGGCACCACGCAACTCACGCGTGCGGTTTCTGTGCACCACTTCATGGTCAGGTCGCGGCGGCTGCGCAGCTTGCGCTTCACTTCGACGAGGTGATCCTGCGGGCCTTCGAGGGCGGGCTTGATCGCGTACTGTTCAGGATGGTTGGCGCAGAGACGCGCGCGCAAAAGTTTGTTGACGCCTTCCAGGTAGGGCTTGATAACGGAGGCTTCGCCACTGGCAATGCCCCATCCGATGCGCCATCCGGGGGCGAGGTAATTTTTGGAGAGGCCGCCGAAAGTAATGACGGGCACATCGGGCGCGACCGCGGCTATGGCAACGTGGGGGGCGTCATCGTGTTTCTCCCCGTCAATGATGAGCTTGTCGTAAATCTCGTCGGCAAAGATGATCAGGTTGTATTGGCGCGCGAGTTCGGCAATCTGCTCGAGCATCTTTTTTGTGCAGACTGAGCCGGTGGGGTTATTCGGGTTGATCAGTACAATGCCGCGGGTCCGCGGCGTGATCTTTTTCCTGATGTCGTCGAGATCGGGCTGCCAGCCGTCTTCTTCGTTCAAGTAATAGGTATTGAGTCCGATATCGATTTTCGCCAGAACCGCGGAATAGAGCGGATAGTCGGGGCACGGGGTCAGCAGGTTATCGCCCGGATTAAGGAGTGCGGTCAGGCAGATGTCCACCGTCTCGCTGACGCCCGAGGTAACGAAGACGTCCTGAATGGTGGTGATCCCCTTGCGGAGCGCTTCGCCGCGGATCGCGTCCAGCGCTTCCATGACACCCGAGGAAGGAGAATATCCATTCTTGCCGTCGCGCATGGCTTGATAGACGGCTTCAATCATGTGTGCGGGCGTGTGGAAATCAAAGTTGAGCGGATCGCCGATGTTGAGCGGCAGAATTTTGTGTCCCTGCCGGGCGACCTCGTCGGCGATGCAGGCGAGGTCGCGAATGGCGTAGCGTACGTTTTCCAAACGAGTGGCAGGGGCAATTCCGCGGAGTTGTGTCAACGGCATGCAAAAATTCTAACCGCAGAATGGGAGGGGCGCCGAGAAATCTTAGGCGTGAAAGACGGACACCTCAAAAACCCGTATTCCGAAAGTTCTGTGAGCCGCAGCTTTAGTCCGGAGTGAAGTTGATTTGGACTTCTTCTTTGGTTTGAGAGGCGGCCGGAGCGTACTTCCACTTGAGGACTGCCTTGGTTGCGCTCTCCACAAAAATTGGGTTGCCGCCCACGATCTCCACTTTTGTCACATCTCCGCTCGCGAGCACAGTGACGTTCAGGCGAACCGAGCCGCCAATGTGAGCGTGTTTGACGATGTTGGGATAGTTGGGTTCACTGGTCCGGATGACTTTCCGGTGTGATCTATCCGTCCGCTCAATCTGAGCGATGGAGGGAGTAACGGACGCGAGAAAGAGCAGCAGGGTCAGGCCGAAAGGGGCGAGTGCGCATTTTAGTGCGTCACTGGTCGAACCGCCGCACTGAAGACCTGCCATCGTCGCTGTCCTAGTCTGGAGGGCTTGCGAAATAATGACCTTATGCAGCAAGAATAGGTATCGAAAGGCACCCAGACAAGATTACCAATGTGCAGTATCCGAGGGGGTAATTGGCGGGGCACTGGTTTGCGCTACCCCGCCTGCCGGACGCTAGAGTCCGGACGTGCAATTCCAGAAGGCGGTGCAGGGATGTCAAACCTGCTTACTCCGGCCGGTCGATCTGCGCCTTCTGCAGCGTGTCGGAGTAATCCACGTAGACGGACTTCCACTCGGTGTAGAAGTCAATTGCGCCGATGCCGCCCTCGCGATGGCCGTTGCCAGTCGCCTTGGTGCCGCCGAAGGGCAGATGAACTTCGGCGCCGATGGTTGGAGCGTTGATGTAGGTGATGCCGGCCTCGAGGTCGCGGACGGCCGCAAAGGCCTTGTTCACGTCTTTGGTGTAGAGCGAAGAAGACAGCCCGTATTCGATGTTATTGGCGATTGCGATGGCATCCTCGAGGTCATCGCAGGGGATGATCGCGACCACCGGCCCGAAGATTTCTTCCTGTGCGATGCGCATCTTGGGATCGACGTCGGTGAATACAGTCGGTTCGAGGAACCAGCCATGTTGATATTCACCTTTGTCGAGCCGGTTGCCGCCGGTCACAAGTTTCGCGCCTTCGGTTTTCCCGATCTCGATGTAGTTCAGATCGGTGTTGAGCTGGTTCTCATTCACCGCCGGACCCATCTCGACGGTCTCGTCGAGACCGTTGCCGACCTTGATCTTCTTTGCGCGTGCGACGAAGTGTTCGATGAACTCGCGGTAAACGCCTTTCTGCACAATGATGCGGCTGGTTGCGGTGCAGCGCTGTCCGGTGGTGCCGAAGGCACCCCAGAGGCCGCCTTCGACGGCCAGTTCGAGGTTAGCGTCGTCGAGCACGATCATCGGATTTTTGCCGCCGAGTTCGAGCGAACAGTGCTTGAAGCTCTTGGCCGCCGTGGCGCCCACGATTCTGCCGACCGCCGAAGAGCCGGTGAGTGAGATGGCGCGAACGACCGGATGCTCGGTCAGTGGCGTGCCAACTTCGGTGCCGAAGCCGGTCACGATATTGATGACACCTTTCGGGATGCCGGCATCGGTCAGCGCCTGCACCAGGTTGAAAGTCGAGAGCGGAGTATCCTGTGCGGGCTTGATCACGCAGGTGTTGCCGCAGACGACGGCGGGCAGCAGTTTCCACGACGAGATGGCCATGGGGAAGTTCCAGGGCGTGATCATGCCGCAGACGCCGATCGGCTGGCGGATGGCCATGGCGAACTTGTTGGGCAGTTCTGACGGCACGGTAGGGCCGAAGAGGCGGCGGCCTTCGCCGGCGTTGTAGTAGGCGGCGTCAATGGCTTCCTGTACATCGCCGCGAGTTTCTTTGAGTACTTTGCCCATTTCGCGGGTCATGTCGCGGGCGTGGTCTTCTTTGCGTTCGATCAGGATCTCGGCGGCGCGGAAAACCATCTCGGCGCGGCGCGGCGCGGGAACGAGGCGCCACTTGGCAAAGGCGCGCTTGGCCGCATCCACGGCTGCGTCCACGTCAGCCTTATTGGAGCGCTGGAAGATGGCGACGACCTCGCGCTTGTCCGCGGGATTGCGATCTTCAAAGGTCTGTCCCCCGGTGGATTCGACCCATTCGCCGTCAATGAAATTTTTGAAAACCCTGGTCGTGGTCGTGCCGCCCGCGATCGCTGGCTTGGTGAGGGTATCGGTCGCCATTAGGAACCTCCTGGAAAAAGTGCAGAACTTCCATGCTAACAACCGGGGTGCAGACGGGCAAGCGAGGGGACAGGCGGTGTTTTCGACGCTAGAGGGACGGTCGGTCACACTTTCGTAACCCCGTCCATGCCGGACTCAATTCTAATACCCATCCCAGCGGGGATATGATGGTTGCAGAGTGAGAGACATCCCGTATTGTCAGAATTTTGAAGTGAGGTTAGCACCAGTTCGTGTCGAATAAACTCAAGCCGGAACTCTACGTCGCCTGGAAAACGGTGACGTATCGCAGCGTGATTATTGCGCTGCTCGGAGCGTTGCTGATCTTTGGCGCCGTCATGCATGTGGCATTTCCGAAGTTCACTGACTCGACGGTGAAGGCGGCCGGCGAGATCTCAGCCAGCATACTCGAAAAAGTTGCGGGACTGGCGCCTCCGCTCAAGGGGCCGTCGGCTGCAGTTTCGCAGCAGGCGCACTTCACCGCGCTCGATGGCACGATCCGGGTACGGAAAGGCAACGGCAACAGCTGGATCAACGCCGACTATAATGTGCCGCTGGAAAAAGGCGACGTGGTGCAGACCGGCGCGGAAGGCATGGCCAAGATTGTTTTCAACGACGGAACCAACTACACGGTGAAACAGGATTCGCTGATCGTGATCGAAGAGAACTCGGCCAACGATCAGCAGCAGACCAACGTGTCAGTGGCGGTCACGACGGGCACGGTGGACCTGACTACGGCGACTTATGTACAGGGCTCGAAGTCGCAGGTGATTGTGGCGGGCGCGAAAGCCTCACTCGCTCCGGATTCGTCGGCCATGGTGCACAATAATCCCAAGGATAATCAGCACGAAATTCTGCTCAAGAAGGGCAGCGGCGAAATCGAGCGCAATGGAGAAATGGTTCACCTGTCGAACTGGGAAAAGGTGAGCTTCCAGAACGAATCGAAAACCATGCAGCGAGCCACGGAAATCGGTCCGCCAGCGCCGATTACGCCGGGAAACATGATGCCGGTTTTCATCAATGCCGGGGAGAAGGCGAAGGAAGTTGAGTTTGCCTGGACGCCCATGGCGAACGCCGCCGGATACCGGCTGCGCATTTCGCATAATCCATATTTTTCGTCAGTGCTGCTGGATCGTAAGGTTGAGACGCAGAGCGTGGTTGTGACGGGCCTGCCGGTCGGCGCTTATTATTGGTCCATCCAGTCCTACGATGCGGCCGGCAAGGAATCGGTGGAAAGCGAAAAGAATCGCTTTACGATTGTTGTCAAGGCTAAAGAAAAAACCGAGATGTCGCTCGACATTGATCCTTTTGTCCAGCACGGACACGTGATTGAAGTGACGGGCAAGACCGAGGGGGGAGCGCGCGTCATGGTGAACGGCAGGGAAGTGCCGATCGTTGGCGACGACGGTTCGTTCCACTATTTCACGCCACCCTTGCCGAATGGGGAGAACCTGATCACGGTCACGGCGCAGAATTCGAAAGGCGGGGTAAATACCCGCCAGGAGAAAGTGGTAATTCAGTAAGGGATTCGCAATTCAGAAGTGTGTTCAGAACACTGTTCGGAACAATGTTCAGAACGACCGGTGCCCTTGTAACTACCCGGTTCTGCTGAACATCGAAGTAGAATGAGTGACACCAGGCGAAAGCGACTCACGCGGAAGCTAAGGAAGGCCCAGGTTCCGGTGGTGAGACGAATTCCCGAGAGAGAGAAGTACTGCCATGTCAAATAACGGATTTCATAACGGCTCATCGCGTACGCACAATCTTCGTTCGCTGTTCAGCATGTTTTCCAGCGACCTCGCCATCGATCTCGGGACGGCCAACACGCTGGTGTACGCGCGCGGCAAGGGCATTGTGGTAAACGAGCCTTCGATCGTGGCCATTAACAAGAACACCGGCGAAGTTGAAGCCGTCGGCAAGGAGGCCAAGGAGATGCTGGGCCGCACGCCCGGCAACATCGTGGCCATCAAGCCGATGAAAGACGGCGTCATCGCCGATTTCAAAGTTACCGAGAAGATGCTGAACTACTTCATCCAAAAGGCGCATAACCGCAAGATGCTGGTGCATCCGCGAATCGTGATCGGCGTGCCTTCGGAAATTACGCAGGTGGAAAAGCGCGCGGTCATGGATTCCGCCTATCGCGCCAAGGCCAGCGAAGTGTTTCTGGTGGAGCAGGCCATGGTGGCGGCCATCGGCGCGGGGCTGCCGATTACCGAACCCAGCGGCAATATGGTGGTGGACATCGGCGGTGGTACGACAGATATCGCGGTAATTTCGCTCAGCGGCATCGTTTATTCGCGGTCCGTGCGCATGGCCGGCAACCAGATGGATGAGGCCATCATGAACTACCTGAAGCGGAAATATAATCTGCTGGTGGGCGAGCGTACCGCCGAGCAGATCAAGATGGAAATTGGCTCCGCGTATCCGCTCGACAAGCCGCTGACTATGGAAATTAAAGGGCGTAACCTGATTGAAGGTGTACCTAAAACAATTACAGTAGACGATAGCGAAATTCGCGAGTCGCTGAGCGAATGCGTTTCGACAATTATGAATGCGATCCGCGTCGCTCTCGAACGTACGCCGCCGGAACTCTCGGCCGACATCAGCGACCGCGGCATCGTGCTGACTGGTGGCGGCGCGCTGATCAAGAACCTCGACAAGCGCATCCGCGAGGAAACGGGATTGCCGGTTTCAATCGCCGACGATCCGCTCTGCAGCGTGGTACTCGGCACTGGCAAGATGCTCTCGGACTTCAAGCTGCTGCGGAAGATTTCGATCGAGTAGAGCGAGCGGCGACCTGCGAGCCAAATGCAGATCCCTCGCTTCGCTCGGGATGACAATCTCATTACTGACAGCTGACAGCTGAGAACCTGGTGTTATGGACGTCCTCGGACGCTACCGCAATCTGATTGTGCTGGTGGGAGTGTTATTCGCGCAGGTCCTCGGCTTGGCGGTGCAGGTCAAGCGGACGACGGACAGCGAACCGACGCGCCTGATTCGCATCTGGGCGGTGGGCGCGGTGGCTCCTCTGGAGAAGGTGCTGGTGTGGGTGCAAACCTCCACGGGTAACGTCTGGCACAACTACTTCTATCTGCGCGGCGTGCGAGCCGAAAACCGCAATCTCAAGCAGCAGATTGAACAAATGAGGTTAGAGCAGGTGCGGATGAGCCAGGATGCCGATCAGGCGCGGCGTCTGCAGGCGCTGCTTGCCTTCAAGGAACAGTTCATCTCGCAGACCATGGCGGCGCAGGTCATTGGTTCGAGCGGCAGCGAGCAATCGCGGTCGGTTTACATCGACAAAGGCGAGCACGATGGCCTCAAGCCCGACATGGCCGTCATCACCGCCGATGGGATCGTCGGTAAAGTGCTGCTCGTCTACCGCTCGACCTCGCTGGTCCTGCTGATCAACGACCACAGCAGTGGAGTGGGCGCGATCCTCGACAAAACGCGGTTGCAAGGCATCCTGCGCGGCACTCCGGCGGGGGAAGTCGTGATCGAAAAAGTGATGAGCGACGAAACGGTGCCTGCCGACGAAATGGTCCTAACCAGCGGCGGCGATGGAATTTTCCCGAAAGGCCTGCTTGTGGGCAGGGTGACGAAGGTTGCGCCGGGAAGCGAACTCTTTCTCAACATTCACGTGCGTCCCGCGGCCGATCTCAGCAAGCTGGAAGAAGTGCTGGTGGTAACGAAGATTGATGAGAGGCAGGCGCAGTCCGAGCGTGCCGGCGCGGCGCGTGCCGTCGATATCCTGGCTGAACGCCTGCCGACCGTTCCTTCCAAGCCGGAAAATGCGGTGAAGGCCGACGACCCTCGGGGCATAACGCCGGGAACTGCCGCGCCAAAGGGCACAGGCGCGGATGCCAAGCCAAAGACCGTGCCCCCGGAAGCCTCCGCCGCGAGCGGCGCGCCCGCTGCGCGAAAAACGGCGAGCTCTGCACCTTCTCCTGCATTTTCTTCGGGAACCGTCCCAGACACTTCTTCCGGAAATGCTGTGACAGCAACCGGAGACCCTGCTATAAAAGCTTCTCCGAAGCCCGAGAAGGCCAAGCCGACGACAACAATCGCACCTAAACCGCAGCCCGCCGTCGAGGATAGCCCGCACTAACGTGGCCATCACTTACACATCGGGAGCGCAGGTTGAGGTTTATCGTTTCAGTATTCCTGCGACGATTCTGATTCCGCTGACCGCAGTTTTTCTGCAGGCATGGCTGCCATCGCGGTTTCCTTTTTTCACCATCTTCGATCTTCCGTTGCTGGTCACGATCGGTTTCGCGACCGCGCGGCGCAGTCCGCTGGCGGGCTTGGTAACGGGCGGCTTGATCGGGATTCTGCAAGACGCGCTGACCCATCATCCGATCGGGCTCTATGGAATTTCGAAGACAGTGGTGGGATTCGGCGCGTCCTCGCTGGGGATCAAGCTGGACGTGGAACATGCGGGTGCTCGTTTCCTGCTTACGATTGTTTTCTACGCGGTGCATGAAGTTGTCTACTTCATGATTTCCCGAGGCTTGGTCGGGTTGCGCATGGCATGGAACTGGCCGCACGAAGTGTTATCGGGCGTGGCGAACGCCATGCTTGGTGTTCTGGTATTTATGGTGCTCGACCGCGTCAAGCAGCGCACGTAATCCGCCGGACAACTCTCTGTGCTTAACCCTCCAAAGTTGTGGCAGGGCTGAGACGCGGCAAGCCGCGTCTCTACGGGAAAGTTACCATCATCGCCACGATGTACCCCAACGCGGCCGCTGCTAGCGTGGCGAAAAAATTCACGGTTTGGTTGCTGATCCAGCCGCTGCGTTGGAGTGTGGCGCCGAGAACGCTATCGATCAGCATTCCGGCAAATCCGGTGGCTACCGGAATCCAGAGCTGAGTCCGAGGGAGCATGCCGCCCAACGTTGCGACCGTCGCAATTGCTATCCCGGCGGCCATCCCGGCGATGCTTCCGGGAAGAGTAATGCCGCCGTCGGTGCCGGGTGGAACGCGTTGCCATGTTGTGATCATGCGCGCGTCCGGGCCGCGATATTGCCCGATTTCGCTAGCCACGGTGTCTGTAGCAGCTTCGGCGAGAGCGGCCAGCGCCGCGACCAACCAAACCCGATTTCCGGTGGAACCGAAGGCCACCGAGCTGAGGGCAGCCACTGCCAGATTGGCCAGGACTTGCCACGCATTCCGGCCTTCCCGGCGCTCTGCGAGCCCGAGCGCCAGCTTACGGCGGTATCCCAGGCGAGTGGCAGCCCAGGTCATCAGAAACAGGGCTGCGAGCGTGGCAAAAGCGGCTGGGCCGGCGCCGGCAAAGAGCAGGAAACAGGCCAAACCGCCCGCCACAGCTCCGGATCGATTGACGCCGCGCAGGGCGCGAGCCAGCAATGCGAAGCCCAGCGTTACGGCCGCGGCGATTGCCAGCCGCTCCGGGGACGATGCCCAGCCATGTCCTGGAAAGGAGGTCAGCATTGTTTCGGCTGTCAGCTGTCAGCTCTCAGCTGTCAGTTACTACTAGAATCTCACGACCCCTGACAGCTGATGGCCGAGAGCTGAGATCTGACGGCTAGAACCCATGAGCCGCGTTCGATAACACTATATTCGGTGTCTGGCGAAGGTGGACCGCGCCATGTGGTGCTTGGCCTTTGGATTCCCCGGTAATCTGGCGGCGGCAACTTCCAACCATTTAGGCTACACTTCTGTACGCTGGCCGGGATTCTGGCATCTGAGAGAATCTCATAGCGACGCGCCGGGACGCGTTTGAAAAGACGAGGCAAGC